>CAIVQM010000135.1 GCA_903908025.1 uncultured bacterium | reverse complement strand
TTTCCCTACACGACGCTCTTCGATCTCGTGCTCGGCCCGATGATCATCATCGTCATCTACTCGTTCCTCAGCCGCGCCAAGTTCGGCGTGGGCGTCAAGTGGCAGTTCAGCATCACGCCATACCTCGACCTGGTGTTCGGCGAGTCGCTGGCTGGCGGCCGGACCTTTGATCCCACCTATCTCGAGATCATCGCGAACTCCTTCTGGTACTCGCTCATCACCAGCGTTGCGTGTCTGGTGCTCTCCATCCCGATCGCGATCTGGATGGCGACGCGTCCGGAGCACCGTCGAACAGCGCTTGTCTTCCTGGTGACGATCCCGTTCTGGACCAGCCTGCTTATTCGCACCTACTCGTTCATCATCATCCTGAACGACAACGGTCCGATCAACGGGACCTTGGAGTTCCTGCACCTGATCTCGTCTCCGATCGGCATGCTCTACACGCCGTTCGCCACGGTGATGGGTCTGGTCTACACGTTCCTGCCCTTCATGATCCTGCCGATCTACGCGAGTGCCGAGCGCTTCGACTTCCGCCTAGCCGAGGCTGCCTACGATCTGGGAGCCAACCGCTGGACCGTGCTGACGCGGATCGTGCTGCCGTCGGTCAAGCCCGGCATCGTGGCCGGCATGCTCCTGGTCTTCATCCCTGCCCTCGGATCATTCCTGGCACCCGAACTCCTCGGCGGCGGTAAGACGTCGATGATCGCCAACGTGATCGCCGCACAGTTCGGGGCGTCGCGCAACTGGCCCTTCGGTGCAGCACTCTCCGTCCTTCTGCTGGTCATCACGCTGCTGATCCTCGTCATCTTCGCGGTTGTGGCTCGTCGCACGTCGAAGGCCACGGGCAGCTCGAGCTGGGAGTCGATGCTGTGAGCGCGCCAGTGAAGCCCGCCCGCATCAAGGGCACCGGAGAGGCACTTCGGGATTTCCCGACATTCCGGGTGATCTCCTATCTTGTCTTCGCCTTCCTCTACCTGCCGCTCGTCTTCGTGGTCGCTTACTCCTTCAACAGCAATCGCGTCGTCACAGTCTGGAAGGGATTTACCTTCGACTGGTACCTCAACGTCCTCGCGAACCACGACATTCAGCGCGCGCTCGCCAACTCCATGCGCGTAGCGCTGGTGGCGACCCTCGTGTCGGTGATCATCGCGACCGGGCTGGCCATCGGGCTCCTGCGCATGCATCGAGCGGGTCGAACGTTCGCGTGGGCACTGATCGGTGCTCCGCTGATCATTCCGGAGATCGTCTTCGCGATCGGCACGCTCGCGCTCTTCGTCCAGGTCAAGGTGCCGTTGGGCGTCAACGCCATCACGCTCGCTCACATCGCCTTCTGCATCCCCTTCGCCCTGCTGCCCATCCGGGCACGCCTTCGCGGTGTCGATATCGCGGTCTACGAGGCAGCAGCCGACCTCGGCGCGAACGAGTGGGTCATCTTCCGGCGCATAACGCTTCCGCTGTTGATGCCGGGAGTTGTCGCGGGTGCCCTGCTCGCCTTCATCATCAGCCTCGACGACTTCATCGTCAGCTATTTCCTGGCCGGGCCCGGTGGCACCACGCTGCCGGTCTACATCTTCGGCATGATTCGCAATGCGATCACGCCGGGTGTCAACGCACTGTCCACCATGCTGCTCGCTGTCAGCATCATCATCGTCACGGTCTCGTATCTCCTAACAAGAAAGAAGAGGTAACGGCATGGCAGGAACACGTACCAGGGGGCGCATCGGCGCAGTCCTGACGCTTGGACTGGTTGGCGCACTCGCGCTCGCCGGGTGCGGCGGAGAGACAACCGTGGGTGGAGCAGCCTCTGAGGCGGCTTCTGCCCCGGCTTCGGCAGCAGCGAGCACCGCCGCCAGCGCGGCGGCATCGGACATGCCAGCGGCCGACTTCCCGACTCCGAACGGAGGGGAGCTCAATCTCTACAACTGGACCGACTACATCTCGCCTGAACTGCTGAAGAGGTTCGAGACGGAGACCGGCATCAAGGTCAACCTCGACAACTTCGACAGCAACGAGACCATGCTGGCCAAGTTGCAGGCTGGCGGCGCCAACTACGACGTCATCGTGCCCAGCGACTACATGGTCAAGCAGATGATCGAGCTCGGCCTGCTCGAGAAGGTTGCGCCATCGACCTTCCCGAACGGCGCGGGCATCAAGCCCGAGTTCCTGGATGTCTACTTCGATCAGGGTCGTCAGTACACGGCGCCCTACATGTACGGAACGACGGGCATTGCCGTCGATCCTTCGAAGATGTCGAGGCCCGTCACCAGTTGGGCAGACTTCTTCGCCGCGGACAACCCGGCGGGCGGCAAGGCTGGCACGCTCAACGACCAGGTCGAGGTCATCCACGCTGCTCTGCGCGCCGTGGGCGCCAAGCCCTGCTCAACCAACAAGGACGACTACATCAAGGTTGAGGCACTGCTCAACGACTGGAAGCCGAATGTCGCCGTCATCAACTCGGATGGCGTCATCGGTCGGATGGCCAGCGGCGAGCAGACCATGCACATGATGTGGAACGGTGCGTTCACGCGTGCTCAGGCCGACAACCCGGGCCTTGAGTACGTGTACCCGACCGAGGGCATCAACCTCTGGCAGGACAACTTCGCGATCCCGGTTGGCGCCCAGAACATGGACAACGCCAAGATCTTCATGAACTGGATGATGGATCCGAAGAACATCGGCGAAGCGACCAACTTCGTCGGCTACGACAACGGCATCACCGGCTCCGCGGAATTCATGACCCCGGAGCTCAGTTCCAACCCGGCCGTCATCATCCCCGATGACAAGAAGGCGCTGGCCACTCCGACCGAGGGCTGCTCGGTCGAGGCCGTCGACCTGTACGACCAGGTCTGGACCAACTTCAAGAAGTAGGCGATCGAAGGGCGGGGGGCAGTGATGCCCCCCGCCCTTCGCCACAACATCCCCAA
>CAIVQM010000134.1 GCA_903908025.1 uncultured bacterium | reverse complement strand
GTGCAGATCTTCCACGTCACCTGTGAGGAAGCCGCCGACGAAATCCGCCGCGCCCAGGGCCGCGGCCTGAAAGTGTTCGGCGAGACCTGCCCGCAGTACCTGGCGTTCACCGCCGGGGACCTCGATCGTCCCGGCCAGGGCGAGCATGGGTGGGATGGTCGGACACGCGATCGACTACCGGATCCGATGGTGGCTGGCAGGGGTCGGCCACCTTCCCAGCGTCGTGATCGAGGGGCTCGCGCTGTGCGCGCCGACGACGCAGGATTCGCTGCTCGGCGCATTTGCACAGGTGGAAGGATTTCCGGCGGGCAAGCTCAGCACCACACAGGAGCGGGCGCTCGCCCAGGTTGCGGTCGCGGCAGCCACCGTCGAGCCACTGTTCCGTGCTGGTGCAGTGCCGTGCCCGTTGCAGGAGCAGGGCATGGAACGGTTCCTCGAGCTGTACGACGACGTCGTCGGCGACGTCCTGCAGATAACCGAAGGACTCCCATCGCTGCTCGAACCGCTCCAGGGGCGGTCCATCCACTCCGGCCCGATCGTCGCAGTCGGCCGGCTCGCCGGGGACGCTGACCTGCTCGCCGGCGACGAGCTTGTCGAGATCAAATGCACCGTCAAGCCTCGCGATATCGCGACCGACACTGTGCGCCAGCTGCTCGTCTACTCTGCCAGGCTTCGGCCGGCAGCCGCGTCGATCGTGCTGCCCAGGCAGGGCTGCCGGGTGGTGTTCGACCTCACGTCAATGGAGAGGATCTTCGACCGACTGGATTCCAAGATCGTCGCCGCGTACAGCTGAGTGACCAGCCGACGCGCGGTCGCAGCCTGACGACCAGAACGCCGCGGATCGGATCGGCCCAACGTCGCCCCGACGATGCCGGGCACTCCGACACGTTTGTCCTCCGGTAGGCCGTCGGTGGGGAACCCTCTGTGTCTAAGTGGGTTGAGACATCGTCCTGACTGATCGCTGTGAGCGGTTTGGTCTGAAAGAGAGTCTCATAATGTCGAGGGCTGCGAGGAGGCACTCAACGCTCGAGAGCGAGCGCGTCAGGTGTCACGTCGGCCAGGCTGGCCGCGCCGGGACCGTGCTGTCGCCTGTTACGGCGGTGCCGGCTGGTGCGTGCCTTCGGGCGTGGTTCCTGGGGCCCAGCACCGTGCATTGTGCGTTTCGGTTGTTTCGGTTACGCTGTAGTCAAGGAGAGTCCAGCATGGCGAAGATGTACACGTACGATCCGGGCAAGACAGCGAAGAAGCAGTCGCGCACGATGGCCCGAGACCTGTTGAGCATGCTGTCCGAACGCGGGACGGCAGGCTTCGTGCTGGTGCGCGGAGACTCGAAGGTGCGCGTCCCGCTCGAGTTCGTTGACGTGTTGCAGGGCGTCGCCGATGTGGCAGCGCAGGCAGATGGTCTGGTCACGGTCACGGTCGACGACGGCGACGAGCTGCTCACGTCGCAAGAGGCAGCCGATCTTCTCAACGTCAGCCGCCCGTATGTGGTGAAGTTGGCTGGCCGCGGCGAGCTTGCACCAGTGATGGTGGGTACGCATCATCGCTTCCATCGCAGTGTGGTCGCGGCGTTTGCGGATCAGATGCGTGCAACACGGGACAAGGCGCTGCGCGAGTTGGCGGCCGAGTCGGACTACGAGCAGGGCGACTTCTGAGCTCCAAACACGGGCCATCCGCCGAACCGAACACGACGCGTCCGGTTTGCGTCCTCGACGCTTGCGTATTGGTGCCGCCGGGTCTCAGGGACCTCCTGCTCAGCCTGGCCGACGTCAATGTCTTCCGTCCTGTCTGGCAGACCACGATCATGGACGAAACACATCGCAACGGGGTCAAGCTCCTTGTCGAGCGCGGCATGCCAGATGCCGCAGCCCACAAGCGGATGGCGAAGACCCTCCAGAACATGAGCACTGCGTTCCCTGACGCCAGCCTGGACGAGGCCGAATGGAAGCCGCTCGAGGCGCAATGTGCGAACCATCCGAAGGATCGACACGTTCTCGCCGCCGCCATGGCC
>CAIVQM010000133.1 GCA_903908025.1 uncultured bacterium | reverse complement strand
GTCATCATCGCGGGTGCGGGCGGTGCCGCTCATCTGCCGGGGATGCTCGCCTCGCTGACGCCGCTGCCGGTCATCGGCGTCCCCGTCCCGCTGTCGACGCTCGACGGCATGGACTCGCTGCTGTCGATCGTCCAGATGCCTGCGGGCGTGCCGGTTGCCACGGTGGCCATCGGCAATGCACACAACGCCGGACTGCTGGCGGTGCGCATGCTCGGCATCGCGGATCCCGATCTCGTCGCGGCGATGGTGACGTTCCAGGAGGGCCTCAACGCGGAGGCCAAGGCCAAGAACGCCAACCTGACGAGGTGAGCGAGATGGCGAATGGGTCGACGTCCCATCAGAAGGTGGGCTGGTTCGAGCTCTTCTACGACCTCGTCATCGTCGCGGCCGTGGGCTACGGCAGCCACGTTCTCCTTGCCGACCCGACCTGGTCGATGGCCTGGCAGATCGCCTTCTCCATGCTCATCATGCTCGTGCTCTGGCTGCTCACCTCCCTCAACAACAACCTGTTCCCCGGCGACCATCCCTGGCGCCGCATCCTGACCCTGATCCAGATGCTGGCGCTGGTGATCGCAGCGCTGTCGACGGGTGGTGGGGAGGGGCTCCCTGACCAGATGGGCTTTATCGCGTTGTCTGTTGCCTTCGCATCGGTGGCCGTCATGTATGCGATGGCCGATCGCTCGCATGCCAGCGACGGTAGGGATGTTCGGCTCATCGCCTATTCATCCGCGCTCGCCAGCGCCGTCCTGCTCATCGGTGGGTTCCTGCCGCACGGCACGGGCGCTGCAGAGACCGCCAAGGTCGTGGGCGTCCTGACATTCGGCGTAGGGTGCGCGGCCGTGCCGCTGCTCGGTCCGTTCATCGGCCGGCTGTGCGCGCTCGGGCAGGTCGATGAGGAGCATCTGGGTGAGCGGGTCGGTCAACTCGTCATCATCGTGCTCGGCGAATCGTTCATCAGCCTGGTGTCGGCGCTCAGCGGCAAGCCGGAGATCCCCAACCCGGTGTACCTCGTCCTGACGTTCGTGGTCGTCTTCGCCATCTGGACGATGTATTTCTCCAGCGTCGTCGCTGCCGGCGTGCCCCAACGGGCGGGATGGCTGCGCATCTGGCTCCTGGGCCACTGGGGGCTGATGTTCGGCGCGGTAGCCGCGGCAACCGGGTTCTCGGCACTTGCGTCGGTGCCATTCGACGACGAGGGCACGTCGGCGTCGTGGACTACGGCTCCGCTGCTCGTGGTGATGGCCTCGCTCGCGATCCTGACCTGGGTGGGCAATCGCGCCGTGACCCGTCTCGTCGTCCTCCACCTGCTGACTGGTCTGGTTCTCCTGGTGCTCGCGATCATCTCCGTGACAGCCACCGCTGGTGGAGTGAACTGGGAGGTCGCCGTCGGGAGTCTGGTCGTGATCCTCGATGCGGTCATCTCCGCTCGCTGGGTGCGTCCCTACGCGTCTCTCACTCCGACAGCAGTCGAGGAAACTCCACAGCGGGGCACCGATCCATCACCATCGTGATGCCCGCGTCGGTGACGCGCTGGGCCGCATCGTCGTCGATCACGCCGAACTGGAACCAGACCGCCCGGGCGCCGGCAGCGATCGCCTCATCGGCTATGCCCCCGGCCAGGTCCGAGCGCACGAACACGTCGACGACATCCGGTGGACCGACTGCTGCGACGGCTTCCGCGATGGTGGCGTAGCCCTGCTCGCCGTGGACCATCTCGGCTCGGGGATGGATGGGCACGATGTGCTTGCCACGCGACTGGAGCAGCGAGGCGATGTCGTAGGCATCCCGGGAGGGGTTGTCGCGCAGGCCGACAACAAACCACGTCGTCGTCTCTGTCAGCACGGTGCGGATCTCTTCGGGGCGGTTCATGCGCGGCATCTCACCCCGGCATTCTGCTACGGGGTGGCCGATCGCGGTGTTGAATCGACTAGCCAAACCACTTCCTGAACCGAGGAGGAGCCATCGACGCGCACACGCTTCGAGACCTGCAGAGGCCGCTCAAGC
>CAIVQM010000132.1 GCA_903908025.1 uncultured bacterium | reverse complement strand
CGTCCACCTCTCCGGCTACACGCTGATGAATCCGGCCACGTCGGCCGCGGGACTCGCTGTTCTCGACCTCGCCGTCGCCGCCGGTGCGTCCCGCAGCCTGGATCCCGCATCGGCAGCCCCCCTGCGGGCGCACCTGCCGATGTTCCTCGACCTGCTCCCGCGCTTCCAGGTGCTGCTCGCCAACGAGAACGAGGCCGCCGTCCTCAGCGGACGCGAGGACCCGCACGAGGCGCTCGACGAGCTGATCGACCTTGTGCCCACTGTTGTGGTCAAGGTGGGCGCCAGGGGCGTCCTCGCGCGCGACACCATGGGCCACGTGGCTGAGCCGGCCCCGCGCCAGGACGTCGTCGACACCACCGGAGCCGGTGACGCGTTCACCGCCGGATTCCTGCCCAGCTGGCTGAGCGGGGCGACCCTCGCCAGCGCCGTGTCCGAGGGGCAGCGACTAGCCTCCCTGGCCGTGGGCCGTGTCGGTGCGGGCCCTCTGGTGGGCTGACCCGACAGAATCAGGGCCGCAGGCCCATCCCGCCGTTCCACCATCCCCGTGGAACCCCAGACGAGAGGAATCCATGGCACGCCGCACGACCCGCAATGCCGAGGCGCCCTCGCACGGGCGGATTGTCGACGTGGATGTCTCGGACGAGATGCGTGGCTCCTTCCTCGAGTACGCCTACTCCGTCATCTACGCGCGAGCCCTGCCGGATGCACGCGACGGGCTCAAGCCCGTGCAGCGGCGCATTCTGTTCCAGATGGCGCAGATGGGCCTTCGGCCCGAGCGCGGACATGTCAAGAGCGCGCGCGTCGTCGGCGAGGTGATGGGGCGCCTGCACCCGCACGGTGACTCAGCCATCTATGACGCGCTCGTCCGCATGGCACAGCCGTTCACCCTGCGCCTGCCCATGATCGACGGACACGGCAACTTCGGGTCACTCGATGACGGCCCGGCCGCCATGCGCTACACCGAGGCCCGGCTTGCGACGCCCGCGATGGACATGACCGCGGGACTCGATGAGGACGTCGTCCATTTCGGCCCTAACTACGACGGCCGCGAGACCGAGCCCGAGGTTCTGCCGGCCGCTATTCCGAATCTGCTCGTCAACGGCGCATCCGGCATCGCCGTCGGCATGGCGACGAACCTGGTCCCCCACAACATCGGCGAGGTTCTCAACGCCGCGCGCCATCTGCTGCACAACCCCGATGCGACGCTCGACACGATCATGACGTTCATCCCGGGGCCGGACTTCCCCGGTGGTGGCGTGATCATCGGGCTCGACGGCGTACGCGACGCCTACGTAACCGGCCGCGGCAGCTTCAAGGTGCGTGCCCGCACTCGCGTCGAGCAGATCACCCCGCGGCGACGCGGCATCATCGTCACCGAGCTGCCATTCAACGTCGGTCCGGAGCGGGTCATCGACCGCATCAAGGATGCGGTCCTGTCCAAGAAGCTGCAGGGCATCAGCGACGTCGTCGACCTGACCGACGGCGATAGCGGCCTGCACCTGGTCATCGAGATCAAGAACGGGTTCCACCCGGAGGCCGTGCTCGAGCATCTGTTCAAGCTCACGCCGATGGAGGACGCGGTCAACGTCAACGCCGTCGCCCTCGTGGACGGTCAACCGCAGACCCTCGGCCTGATGCAGATGCTGCGTGTGTGGATCGACCACCGGCTGATCGTCGTGCGCCGCCGCAGCGCGTTCCGGCGGAGCAAGGCGGAGGCACGCCTGCACCTCGTCGAGGGACTGCTCATCGCGATCCTTGATATCGACGAGGTCATCCAGCTGATCCGCGAGTCTGACGACGCGGCCGCTGCCAAGGACCGACTGATGAGTGTCTTCGACCTGTCCGAGACGCAGGCGACGTACATCCTCGATATGCCCCTTCGTCGCCTGACGCGCTTCTCCCGCCTCGAACTCGAGAAGGAGGGTGACGAGCTTCGTCGCGAGATTGCTGCACTCACCGAACTCCTCGACGACGAGAACGTCCTGCGTGCTGCAGTTTCCGACGAGCTTGCCTCCGTGGCGCAGTCCCACGCGACACCACGACGCACCCTGCTGATGGAGGCCTCAGCCACTCCCGTCACCGCCGCCGTTCCGCTCGAGGTGCACGACGAGCCGTGCGTCATCCTGCTGTCGAGCACCGGGCTGCTGGCCCGCACACCCGATACCAGCGCGACGAGCGATGCGGCCCACGATCAGCGCTCGACCCACGACGTGATCGTCAGTGCCATCCCCGCGATGTCACGGGGTGAGTTCGGGCTGGTGACCAGCGCCGGTCGGGTCATCCGGTTGCGTGCGATCGACCTGCCCGCGATGCCGGCCGTGTCCGGGGTGCCGGCGCTATCTGCCGGTGCACCGCTGGGTGCGTTCATCGACCTGCCCCCCAGTGAGCAGCCCCTGTGCCTGACCACGCTCGACGAATCCGGGGGCCTGGCCCTTGCCACGGCGTTCGGCACCGTGAAGCGCGTCGTGCCAGATGTGCTGCAGAACAAGGACTCCTGGGAGGTGATCCGCCTTGACGACGGCGACCGCGTGGTGGGTGCCTGTCGTCTGCCCGAGGCGGATGCGGAGTCCGCGGAACTCGTGTTCATCACGTCGGATGCGCAGTTGCTGCGAATCCCGGCCACGTCTGTACGCCCGCAGGGCCGCTCGGCCGGCGGGATGGCCGGCATCAAGCTGACGAAGGGAGCCGAGGTGGTCTACTTCACGGCGCTGGCATCGGCCGATGATTCACTCGTGGTGACGATCGCGGGATCGGCAGCGGCACTGCCGGGTACCGAGTCCGGCACCGTCAAGGTCACGCCCTTCAGCGAGTACCCGGGCAAGGGACGCGGGACCGGAGGCGTTCGCTGTCACAAGTTCCGTTCCGGCGAGGACACCCTGCTCGTCGCCTGGGCCGGCCGTGGACCCGCCCGCGCGGCAACCGCTTCGGGCGTGCCGGTGGCGCTTCCTGATTCGGACCCGCGACGAGATGCGACGGGTGTCCCGGCCGCAGCTCCCATCGGCGGCCTGGCGGGTGCGCTGTGAGTATCTGCTCCGCCGAATCGTTGGCCGTCAACGAGCCTCTCCCAGGCACCGCCCCCTTCGCGAGGGCGTGGATCGTTATCGAGTACCCGGGGTCCTGGGGCCGCGAGGCCGTGGCCGAGAGCGACCTTCCTGAGCCGGTCCGGGCGAACCTCAGGAATGCGAAGTCAGCAGGTGTCTCCGTCCTGCTGGCCCGGCATCCGGATCGTCCCGAGCGCACGGCTACCGGCGAGATCAACGTGTGGGTCGCACGCACAGCGGCCGGCGGGATGCTGATGCGACATGCCCGCATGACGTCGCTGCTGCCGCTGGCTGAGTGGGACCTGCCGGCAATCGCCGCTGGATCACTGCCCGCCATCGGCTCCGTGACGCACCAGCCGCTGCTGCTCGTCTGCACCCACGGCCGCCGCGACCGCTGCTGTGCGGTTAACGGACGTGCGCTGCTCACAGGTCTGCTCGCGGTGGCAAGCGATGATCAGCGCGCGCGGATCTGGGAGTGCAGCCATGTCGGCGGGCATCGATTCACACCTGTCACGGTGAGCCTGCCCAGCGGTGCCGTGCATGGGCGGCTGGGCGTCGATCAGGCAGCCGATCTGCTGGAGCGGCTCGACCAGGGACGGGTGATCGTTGATCACCTGCGCGGCCGAAGCGGCTTCCTCGCCCCCTGCCAGGCCGCCGCGGGCGCCGTCCGTCGACTCACCGGAATCGACGGCGATGACGAACTCGACGTGCTGCGCCTGCTCGACGGCCGGGCCGTTCCGCCGTCACCGGACCTGGTTGAGCTGAACGAGGCCCTCACAGAGGTGCGGCACCATGATGGTCGAGCCTGGCGGGTCGAACTCGAACGGGTTCAGCTCAGCGGGCCTCGTGCCGAATCATGCGGGGCCGAACCCGTGGCGGCAGCCGCGTGGGTGGCCCGCGACGTCACCCCGACGACCCCCTGGTCCTGACCACCCCGATGCCTCGTCACTTGTGGGGGTTCCTGGGTGGGCGAATTCAAGCGGTCGATGCAACATCGTGTGGATTGAAGGGTTCTGACAGTAGCCGGTCGAGCATTTCGGCTGGGGTTCTGAAGCCGTGGCGTTTGCGGGGTCGGTTGTTCAGTTTGCGGCTGACGTGCTCGAGGTAGTCGGGGGCGTAGACGGACAGGTCGGAGCCTTTGGCGAAGTACTGGCGCAGCAGGCCGTTGGTGTTCTCGTTCGATCCGCGCTGCCACGGTGAGTGGGGGTCGCAGAAGTAGATGTCCAGGTCGGTAGCGGCCGCGATCTGGACATGGTTGGCCATCTCGATGCCCTGGTCCCAGGTCAGGGTCTGACGCAGGGTCGCCGGCAGTCGGCTCATCGCCTGGATCATGGCCTCGGCGACCGCGTCGGCGCCGTGGTTGTCGGGCAGGTGCAGCAGCAGGCAGAACCCGGTCGCCCGCTCGACCAGGGTCCCGATCGCGGATTTGTTCTGGCTCCCGGTGATCAGGTCGCCCTCCTTACGCTGTTGGTGTTGCCGGATCGCCTGAATTTGGGCGACCGGTGGCCCTCGGGCAGCGGGTATGGCTGAGTTGTCTCCCTGCCGCGTTGACGGCTCACTGGGAATGGCCGCCCGCTGCCCGTTGATGACTCGACCGCTGATTGAGAGTTGCGACTGTGATCGCTGGGTAAGGACGCGCCGGCGCGGTCATCGATAGGGCCAACCACGTCACGCTGACAGAGAGGAACCGCACGATGGCAGAACTATGGGCCGGAGTTGATGCCGGCAAGCGCACTCATCACTGCGTGCTGATCGACAGTGAAGGCGCCGTCGCCTTGTCGTGCAAGGTGTCGAACGAGGAAGGTGACCTGCTGGACCTGATTTCCTCGGTCTTGGCAATCGCCGACGGCCGTGAGGTCTCGTGGGCTACGGATCTCTCGGATGGTGGAGCTGCGTTGTTGATCGCGCTGCTGGATGCGCACGGGCAGCAGGTGCTCTACATTCCCGGACGGATCGTGCATCACGCTGCCGCGACGTATCGAGGCGATGGCAAGACAGATGCCAAGGATGCCCGGATCATCGCCGATCAGGCGCGCATGCGCACCGACCTACTCCCGGTCTGCACGCCCGACCAGGTCGCCATAGGTCTTCGCCTGTTGACTTCCCATCGCCTCGATGTGATTCACGACCGGGTGCGGGCGATCAACCGGCTGCGCGCCACCCTGATGGAGTATTTCCCTGCCTTGGAGCGGTCTTTCGACTACTCGAAGAACAAGGCTGCTCTGACGCTGCTGTCCGGCTACCCCACCCCGCAGAGCCTTCGACGTATGGGAGCCACTCGGCTCACGGCATGGCTGAAGGCCCGCGGCTGCCGCAATAGCGCGGGTGTTGCCTTGAAGGCACTGGAGGCGGCCAAGGCACAGGACACTGTCCTGCCGAGCCAACCGGTTGCCTCGACCCTGGGGGCCAAGCTCGCGGAAAGGATCACAGCAATCGACGATGACGTCACTAGCATCGACGCGCGGATCCTCGAGCAGCTCAGCCTGCACCCGGACGCTGAGATCCTGCTCAGCATGCCCGGATTCGGCCCCTACCTGGCAGCGACCTTCCTCGCCCAGATCGGCGGCAACCTCACCGCGTTCGACAGCGCGGACAAACTGGCCAGCCTCGCCGGCCTGGCGCCGGTGCCACGCGATTCAGGTCGCATCAGCGGGAATCTGCACCGGCCACGGCGATTCAATCGCAGGCTCCTGAGAACCTGCTACCTCGCTGCGCTATCGAGCCTGAAGAACAGCCCATCCTCACGAACGTTCTACGACCGCAAACGGGCCGAAGGAAAATCGCACAAGCAAGCACTCATTGCCCTAGCGCGCCGCCGCATCAACGTCATCTGGGCCATGCTGCGTGACCACACGCCCTACGTCGAACCCGGCCGCGCGTTGCCAATCGCCGCTTGACAACAGCATTGAGATTCCCAGTGGCCGGGCACGGCCCGGTCCTCGACCTCGGGGGGCCGCTCGGAGATGCTGACCATGCCCGCGATCCTGGCCGGCCGTTCCCCGACCGTGCGGCGGGTCCTGCGCAGCGCCCGACCCGTGCGCAGCCGCTGATGCAGATCACGGCGCAGGCCGCCCCGTCCCTGGACGAACAGCGCCTGGTAGATCGCCTCATGGCTCACGCGCATCTCCAGATCGTCAGGGAAGTCGACCTTCAGCCGGCCCGAGATCTGCTCCGGACTGGCCTCCTCCGTCAACTGATCCTGCACCACCTGCCGCAGCCGGTCGCTCGCGGCGAGCTTGGACGCCTTCGGCCGCCGGGCACGCCAGTCGGAGCGCTTCTGCGCCATCGACGCCCGATACCGCGGCAGATGACCGTCATTGAAGTGTCGAGAGTTCGACGCGAGTTCACGCCCGATCGTTGACCGGTGGCAGCCCACCACCCGGGCGATCTCGGCGTTCGATATCCCCGACCCATGCAGGACCGCGATCTCCTCACGCTGCTCCAACGTCAACCGGGGCTTGACCAGGCCAGGCGACTCACGTGGCGGCATCACCCCGCCAGCCTGCTTGAGCCAGCGTCCAGCCGTGTTCTCAGACACGCCCGCAGCCGCAGCCGCAGCCACGATCGACAGGCCCGACCGCATGCCCTCCCAGAAACGCTGCCGAACCATCGGCGGATACCCCGGAGAACCCAACATCGCAACACCCCATCAGCTCAGGCGTTGCATCGACCCCTTGAACCCAAGGTGCCGCGGAAACCCCACAAGTGACGAGGCATCCAGCGGATGTGGTGCACAAGCGTTGCGAACACTGTCGATGATCCACAGCCGGCGGCCGGAAACTGCGGTCGCGGCCGAGATCGAGCCAGCATTCCGAGGTGCCGTGCGACCCGCAGCCCCAGCTCGACCCGTTCGTCGTCACGTCCCAGGGCTTCGGACCCCTCACTCGCGAGGAGTGCCGATCCCAGCGCTTCAGCCAGCCCAGCCGTGGCCTACGCATCCCAAGCACCTGCCCTGACACGCTCCTGACCCGATGCCGCGCCATTGAGCTCGTTTCGCGAGCGGATGCCGTTCTGTGGGGGCCCACCGCGGCCGAACTCCTCGGTCTCCCGATCCCGCATCGATTACAGGATGCGCCCATTCACGTCCTCGTACCCGAGGGCCTTCCGCGACCGCGCAGGACCGGGGTCGTCGCACGCCAGGCAGACATCGTTGCCCAGGAAGTCATCACGCTCAGCGGCTTGCAGGTGACGTCACCGGCCCGGACATTCACCGATCTGGCACAGCACGTGTCTCTGCCCGATCTAGTAGCAATCGGCGATGGCGCCATGCGCTACCAAGGCTTGTCCGTGCCGGAACTACAGCGCGTCCTCGATCGACGGCTGCGGTATCCCGGCAAGGTGCGAGCGCGACAGGCCATACCCCTACTCGACCCACGATCGGAATCACCCCAGGAGTCTCGATTGCGCGTCCACATCGTGCAGGACGGACTGCCGATCCCGGAGCCCAATCTCGTCATCACGGACTCATTCGGCCAGTTCCTCGCGCGGGGGGACCTGGGATATCGACGCTGGCGCATCGTCATCGAGTACGACGGCGCCTTCCATGACCTACCGGAGCGCCGACGCGCGGACGCCACCCGCCGAACTCTGCTGCGCGAGCACGGCTGGTACGTGGTCGAAGTGGTTTCCGAGGACCTTCGCTATCCGCACCGGGCGATCGGCAAGGTTCGTCGAGCCCTGCAGATCAAGGGTGCCATCTGATGCCTCGTCAGTTGCGGGTGCTCCGTCCTGGCCGTCAGCCCCCACAAGTGACGAGGCATCGGGCTAGGGGCGGGCGGCCGCAAGCAGCGCATCACGCTCGTGGATCGTCGTGCGATCGCGACCACGGGTAGCGCCTAGAGCGCGCTCCGCCGCATCGATTGAACGCCAGCCCGCGGTGGTCACGACCTCGACTCCCCGCTCCACCAGCAGCGCATCGACGGCCTCCGCCGTCGGCGTCGCGGGGGTCGGCAACGCGCCTGAGGAGGCATCGGCGAGGAGGGAGGCGACCGTCTGGACGGCATCCTTCTTGTTCGTACCAATGATCCCGGTCGGGCCGCGCTTGATCCAGCCGGCGACGTACTCCCCCGGCACCGTCGCACCGTCGCGCTCAACACGCCCATCGGTGTGCGGAATGACATTGCGACCGGAGTCGAACGGCACCTCGTCGAGGGCCGTGCCCCGATAGCCGACGCTGCGGATGACGACGTTGGCTGCGATCTCGGTGAACTCACCGGTGCCAACCGACGAGCCCTCTGGCGTCAGGGAAGTGCGCTCGACGACGACGGTGTCGACATGATCCTTGCCCCGCAGCTCCGTCGGACGTGCGAAGAAGTGAAGGTGGATCCGACGCGGCTTGCCGCTCGGCGCCTCGGTGGACCAGACGCGCATAACCTCGACGTTCCGCGCCACGGCCTTGTCGGATGCTGCGAGTGCCGCACTGGCCTCATCGAGCTCCATGTCCGCCGCGTCGATGATGATGTCCGCATCGGCCAGCTCCCCCAATTCACGCAGTTCCTTGGTGGTGAAGGCCGCCTGTGCAGGGCCACGGCGTCCCAGAACATGTATGTCGGTGATCTTCGACTTCGCCAGGGTGTCGAACACGTACTGCGGCATGTCGGTGTGGTCGAGTTCCGCCACGGTCTTGGCCAGGACACGCGTGACATCGACAGCCACGTTGCCGACGCCCACCACGACGACTCCCGTGGCCTCAGGCACCAGCGACTCGAACAGGTCACGATCGGCATCCGGATGGCCGCAGTACCACGCGACGAAGTCCGTCGCAGCGACGCTGCCGGCGAGATCCTCACCGGGCACCCCGAGTCGGCGG
>CAIVQM010000131.1 GCA_903908025.1 uncultured bacterium | reverse complement strand
TACCACCTCGGCGCGTGGTACATCCCCGCGACCGACCCGACCCAGCGTGCCGCCCTTCCATCTCCGATCCTGTCCGCCATGGCAGACGGGCGCACGGTCCGCGCAGACGGCGACCCCCTGACCGCCGACGAAGCGCTCGCGGCGTACCAGGGTGGGCGGGCGCTCATCCTGGCCTGAACACCAGTAGCGCCCACACCGCAACCGGGTTAGGCGCCGGTCATGGCCCCGCCTGACACCGCCGCCGCCCTCGCCTCCCTCGCCCGCGCATCAACGTGGGGGGAGGCGATCCGGCTGTACGGGGAGACGACGGGCGACACCTCGATCGTGGGCGCCGAGTCCGCCTTCCAGCTCGCGGCGGCGCAAGGCTGGCTCCTTTCCTCCCTCCCCGATCTGCGCCTGCTGATCGAGGCGTGGCAGGCCGTGACGCGGGTTCAAGACGATGCGCAGCGGGCACGGGAGGAAGCGATCAGCCTTCGCGGCCGGTCCGCCGAAGAGGTGCCCTACCCGCCTACGTTTCACCGCATACCGACCGACCTACTGAGGAGACACCATGGCCAGCGCCGCCAACGACCGCGAGAAGGCACTCGACGCCGCTCTCGCCCAGATCGAGCGCCAGTTCGGCAAGGGCTCGATCATGCGCCTGGGCGAGGAGGGGCGCATGCCGATCGAGGTGATCCCCACGGGGTCGATCGCCCTCGACATCGCCCTGGGCATCGGCGGCCTGCCCCGCGGCCGGATCGTGGAGATCTACGGCCCGGAGTCCTCCGGCAAGACCACGCTGGCGCTGCACGCCATCGCCAGTGTCCAGGCCGCTGGCGGCCTCGCCGCCTTCATCGACGCCGAGCACGCACTCGATCCCGATTACGCGTCGAAGCTGGGCATCGACCTCGACAGCCTCTACGTCTCGCAGCCCGATACGGGTGAGCAGGCCCTGGAGATCTGCGACACCCTGGTTCGCTCGGGCGCGATCGACCTGGTGGTCATCGACTCCGTCGCCGCCCTGGTGCCCCGCGCCGAGATCGAGGGCGAGATGGGTGACTCGCACGTCGGCCTCCAGGCCCGACTGATGAGCCAGGCCCTGCGCAAGATGGCCGGTGCGCTCAGCAACACCAATACGACCTGCATCTTCATCAACCAGCTGCGCGAGAAGATCGGCGTCATGTTCGGCTCGCCCGAGACCACGACGGGTGGCAAGGCGCTGAAGTTCTACGCGTCCGTGCGCCTCGACGTGCGCCGTATCGAGACCCTCAAGGGCGGCACCGAGGCAGTTGGCAACCGCACCCGCGTCAAGGTCGTCAAGAACAAGGTCGCGCCGCCGTTCAAGCAGGCCGAGTTTGACATCCTTTACGGCGAGGGCATCTCGCGCGAGGGTTCGCTGATCGATATCGGCGTGGACGCGGGCATCGTGCGCAAGTCCGGAGCCTGGTACACCTACGAGGGCGATCAGCTGGGGCAGGGCAAGGAGAATGCCCGCACCTTCCTGAAGGACAACCCCGATCTGGCTAACGAGATCGAGAAGCGCATCAAGGAGACGCTCGGTATCGGTGCGCAGGTCGACGTGCCTGTCGATGTGCCCGTGCCGGCCCTAGCCCCCATCGACGAATAGTCGATGGTCAGGTACGTCAGCGAGCCCACCCCCGGGTCGGCAGCTGGCATGCAGGACGACGCCGACCCGGAGCAGGTGGCCCGGACCATCCTGCTCCGGCGGCTGTCGGCTGCGCCCCGCACGCGTGCGGAACTGCGGACGGATCTGGTCAAGCGGGGAGTACCCGACGATGTCGCTGAGCGTGTGCTCGATCGGTTCGTTGACGTCGGACTGATCGATGACTCTGCCTTCGCGCAGGGCTGGGTGGATGCCCGCCAGCGCACCCGAGGCACCGCGCGGTCCGTATTGCGGCAGGAGCTTCGATCCAAGGGCATCGGCGACGACGATGCTCGTGAGGCGCTCGAGGGCATCGACGAGGAGGCCGAGCGCGAACGGGCCGTACGGCTGGCTGCCACCAAGGTCCGTGCCATGTCCAGGCTTGAGCCTGCCGTGCGCAAGCGGCGGCTGGTGTCGATGCTCATGCGCCGTGGGTACCGCCAAGGGATGGCGGTGTCAGTGGCCTGCGAGGTGCTGGCCGACGGAGAAGTCGAGGCCCTTGAGTCAGGCGATGACGGCGGCGGGCTGGCGCAGTAGCGGCAGCACGAGTGCGTCGACGATGTGCTCGACCTCCGCGTGTCCCGGCACCGTGCCGGTCAGGACGAGTTGGTGGACGACGAGGGCGGCCGGCAACTGCATCACATAAGGATCAATGGGCTGCGTCGGGATCTCCCCGCGGGCCATTGCCCGCTGCAGGGCGCCGATGAGCTCGACCTGCTTCGGCAGCCCGAACCGCGTCTGGAACTCCGCCGAGAGCGACGGGTCATGGGCCGCCTCGCTGATCAGTTCGCGCAGGACGATGCCCAGGCCACTGTCGAGCTCGGCCGTGAAGCTGGTCAGCGACTCGACCATGTCGTCACGCAGGGAGCCGGTGTCCGGCAGGGAGGGCGGCAGGGCGGCCTCGAGGGTGCTGATGAAGACATCGAGGGCCAGGGCGCGGACATTGGGCCAGCGTCGGTACAGGGCGGCCTTGCCGGTGCCGGCCCGCTTGGCGATCCGGTCCATCGATGCCCCGCGCACCCCGAACTCGGAGATCTCGGCGAGAGCGGCCACGAAGACGGCATCGCGGAGCACATCGCCGCGGCGACGGACGGGACAGGCATTGATCACCGACGAACCGTAGCACGATTAGGGAACGAGCCCGTTCCCTGATTTGACGAATAGGGAACGATAGGGTTCGCTAAGTACCAGTTGGTCCCATAGGCGCCCCTCGCCTCTCTCGGAAGAAGGATTCATGCCGGTCCTGTCAGCGTGGGCGGTCCGTCGCCCCGTCATCGCCCTCATCTCCTGGTTTCTCGCCATGGCCGTCGTCATCGGCCTGGGAGTCACGATGGGTGGGCAGCTGAACGACAAGTTCGACCTGCCGGACACCGAGTCGAAGACGGCCACGGATCTGCTCGCCAGCAGTGGCACCGACACCAGTCGCCTCGATGGTGGCGCGACCATCGTGTGGTCGCCGGCCACGGGCTCCGCCGTCGACGCCGCGACCGCCGCCCAGGTCCAGCCGATCCTGCAGTCGATCGCCGACCTGGCCTCCGTCACCTGCATCACCACCCCGTTCGATCCGGCCATCCCGGCCGTGGGCAGTGACTGCCCGAAGAACAGCGGGCCGGACGCTGCCGCCATGCAGGCCCTGACGCCGGAAGAGCGGAAGACCCTCGGGGCATCCTTCTCATCCGTGAGCCCGGACGGCACCGTGGCCTACTCGACCGTCACTTTCGCGACGGATGCCAACGGCGACGTCAGCGTGTCATCGGCCGATGCCAAGGCGATCATCAGCGAGGTCAAGGCGCTCAACTCCGACGCGATCGCCGTCGGCGCACAGGGCTCGATCCTCGACTTCGCTGGCCAGGAGCCGCCGAAGAGCGAAGGCGTCGGCCTCATCTTCGCCATCGTCATCCTGCTCATTGCCTTCGGTTCCGTGGTGGCCGTGGGCATGCCCATCGTGCCCGCGCTGCTGGGCCTGACGATGGGGCAGATGGGCGTCCTGCTGATTGCCAACTTCATGGACGTGGCGACGTTCGCACCGACCCTCGCCGCCATGATCGGTCTGGGTGTCGGCATCGACTACGGACTGTTCGTCATGAACCGGTTCCGTCAGGGCCTGCTGCATGGACACGACCCGAAGGTCGCAGCGATGGAGGCCGTCGAGACGGCGGGCCGCGCGGTCCTGTTCGCCGGCACCACGGTGATCATCGCCCTGCTGGGCCTGTTCGTCATGCGCATCAGCTTCTTCAACGGCCTGTCGCTTGCGGCGGGTGTGACGGTCCTGTGCGTGATGCTGTCCGCACTGTGGTTCCTGCCGGCCCTGCTGAGCCTGCTCGGCACCAAGGCGATCGCCTGGCGCCTGCCCTGGGGCAAGAAGCCCGGATCGATGGCGGGCCACCCCGAGGGGCGCGGCTGGGCGCACTACGGTCGCCTGCTGCAGAAGCGTCCGATCCTCCCCGCGATCCTGGCACTTGGCATCGTCATCGTCCTGGCCATCCCGATGCTCAGCCTCCGTCAGGGCTTCTCGGATGACTCCGGCAAGCCGGCGGGTTCGCCGGCACGCATCGCCTACGACCTTCGGGCCGAGGGCTTCGGCCCGGGTGTCAATGGGCCCTTCCTCGTGGTCGCTGACCTGTCAACGGCGACGTCTCCGGACGCGTTCGGCCAGATCATCGCCACGCTGAATCAGGCCGAAGGTGTCGCCGGAACGTCTCCGAGCCTGGATGTTCTGCCGATCCTGGGCAAGATGAGCCAGGCGGCAGCCGAGCAGGCTGCTGGAGACGCCGCGGCTGCGAAGCCGCAGACGGTTCAGGCAATCGCCGTGTACCCGACAACGGCGCCGCAGGATGAGGCGACGACCCAACTGCTCGAACGGCTGCGGACAGAGGTTGCTCCGCAGGTCAAGGACTCGACGGGTGCGGCGATCTATGTCGGCGGCACGCAGGCGATCACGAGCGACTTCACGACAGTGCTGAAGGATGCGCTGCCGCTGTTCCTGGCGATCGTCATCGGGCTTGGCTTCCTCGCTCTGATGCTGCTCTTCCACTCGCTGCTGATCCCGCTCACCGCAGCGATCACGAGCCTGCTGTCCTTCTCCGCCGCGATGGGTATCACCGTGGCCGTGTTCCAGTGGGGATGGTTCAGCGATCTGCTGGGCATCTCGGGAACGGGCCCGATCATGCCGTTCCTGCCGATCATGGTGTTCGCCATCCTGTTCGGCCTGTCCATGGACTACCAGGTGTTCCTGGTGTCGCGGATGCAGGAGGAGTGGAACCGCATCGGTGACAACTCGGCAGCGGTCCGTCGCGGGCTCGCCGGTTCCGGGCGAGTCGTGGTGATCGCCGCGGCGATCATGTCCAGCGTCTTCCTCGCCTTCGTGCCGAGTCCCGAGTCGACGATCAAGCTCTTCGGCATCTCGCTGGCGTCCGCCGTCATCATCGATGCCTTCATCGTTCGGCTCGTGCTCGTGCCGTCCCTGATGTCGATGTTCGGCAAGGCCAACTGGTGGCTGCCGGGCTGGCTGGATCGCATCCTGCCCAAGGTGCACATCGAGCCGGGCGAGGACGAGATCGCTGACGACACCGACGATGCCTCGCTCGCCGGCGAACAGGACGCCTCGGTGGCCGTCCCGTCGTGACCCCGGAGGACCTGCTGATCCGCACGGAGCGGCTCGACCTGCACACAGTGCTCCTCGGGGAGTACTGGATGCTGTCGGTCGACCGTGCGGATCCGCATCTGTGGGTCGATCGCGGTTTCACGAATCCATACGGGCACCTCGTGGAGAATCCGGGACCGTTGCCGTTCCGCATCCCGCGGGTGGAGGCCGACCCCGATGCGGCACCGATTCTGCTGAGGATGGGCGTCCTGCGCGATGAGGAGGTCATCATCGGCAGCATCGGCTTCCACGACCGGCCCGATGCCGACGGCATGATCGAGATCGGCCTCGGGGTCGAGTCAGTCTGTCGCGGCAAGGGTTATGCGCAGGAGATGCTGCATGGCATGTGGTCGTGGATCGTGCAGCGACCTGATGTTCGCACCTTGAGATACACGGTGGCCCCGGACAACGTGCCGTCGCAGGCGATCATCCACAAG
>CAIVQM010000130.1 GCA_903908025.1 uncultured bacterium | reverse complement strand
TTCATCATCTCGGGGCATGTCGAGATGGGCACGGAGGGTTCAGACGGGAAGCGGCGCCGCGTTGCTGTCCTCGGCCCCGGTAACCATTGCGGCGACTTGCGCCTCACCGTGGGGGAGCAGCGCGCCGAGAGCGCCTACGCGATGGATGTCTGCATCGTGCGGTCCCTGAGCCGCGAGGCGGTCTCCGCCGGTCTGACCGGGCTACTCGACCGCACGCCGACCGAGCGACGGATCGTCTCCAGCCTGCTGCGCACCGGCCCGGCCGATGTGCCGGAGCTCGCCGTCCGGCTGGGTGACCTCAGCGCCGACGACATCACCGGCGCCGTCGCGTCTCTCGAGCGCGATGGTGCCCTTCGCAGCGCAGACGGGCGCCTCTCCGTCGTAATGAAGAGGTCAAGCAGAAAGGGCGCGAGCGACCTGCTCGACCGCCTCTCGGGGCTGTAGCGGGCCGTTTCGCCGCCACCGCTGAGGCAGATGGGTGGCAGCCACGTCACGAAAGAAGCGAAGTCCCGGAACATCCGATGTGGATATTCCGGGACTTCGCTTCGGTGGGCGATACTGGAATCGAACCAGTGACCTCTTCCGTGTCAAGGAAGCGCGCTAGCCCCTGCGCCAATCGCCCGTGAGACTCGTGGAAGCCTACACCGACCGAACAGGTGGTCCCGACGGCGGTCCATCCGACGGTCTTGAGGTTGGTGGCGTTCCGAGGGTCCGGAACCGCCACCAACCTCAAGGTCGGCGGCGGCGTCAGGTCGCGGAGTGTTCGTCGGCGTGTTCGTCGGTGTCCTCGTCGGCGTCGTGCGCGTCGATGCTGGCCTCGTTGATGCGGTTCAGGTTGGAGACGATGCCGCCGATGAGTGCGATCTGGGCCGTCTGCTCCGCCTGCCGAACCGCCTCGTGCGCCTGCGTGCGGCCCAGCGAACCGCTCGGATCGTCGGCGCTGATGTTGTCGGCCGCCATCGCCATCAGATCCGCGAGCGGTGACATCGATGCGGGGGGCAGGGTGGCGTTCGAACGTCCGCCGGCGGAACTGAGATCGGAAGCAATCGACAGAACGCGTGCGGACATGACACTGGTGGCGTCGAGCCCCTGCTTCAGCCGGGCCAGGTCGTCCGGGTCGATGCGGGGGCTCCAACGCGCGTGGCTGGTCAGGTCCGCCAGCCGCGCGGCGAGGCCGATGGCCTGGTTGCGGAGCTCGACGGCCTCGTCCCGCCAGGAGCTGGCTGTCTCGCGATCCGGGGCTTCGCGCAGGCCCTTCGCCATCCGTGCCAGGAGTTCCGACAGGGCCTCCTGCAGCAGGTCGATGTCCGTGCGCAACTGCCGGGTGTCCCTCGTGGGAGTGGCGAAGGCGGATGCCCCAAGGGCGCACAGGGCGCCGATGACGACCCCGGCGAAGCGCTCGACCGCGAGGGTTGTGGTCAGGTGGGTGCCGACGACGAGGATGACGGTGACGGCCATGCTGGCCGCGACGAACGGTGATTCGTCTGGTGTTGACAGCCGCAGGATGCGGGCGAGCACGAAGCACAGGAGGACGAGCAGGAAGATCACGACCGCGCCGGTCCCGATGAGCGACACGATTGCGAGGGCGATGGCCGCCCCCAGCAGGGCGCCGAGGATCTGGAAGACCGTTTCCTTCGCGGCGTGATGGAAGGTGGCGCGGGTGGCGACGGCGGCGGTGATGGCGGCGGGAATGGGGTCAGCGAACGGGGCGGCCTCGGCGATGACGTAGGCGACCACGGCAGCCAGCGCGGTCAGGATGGCGAGTCGCGCGTAACCATTGAGCCACCTGGTGCGCATGGGGCGATCCTCGCACGGCAGATCGGCACGAAACCGGCGCCTTCGCCTATTCAGCCTTAATCCCGATTTAACCGTGTGTCATCGGGCGAACGGTCATGTCCGGGATAGGTTCGGTCATGTTCGATCACTAGGAAGTCGGACCTAGCTGGGGAGTGGTTATGAGCGTCACCTACTTGGAGCGTCGTAACACCCGCAGCGGGCACGAGGTCCTGCGGAATTCGGGCGTCGTCATCTGCTACGAGCAGGGCGGACAGTTCGGCAAGGCAGTTGCGCGTCAATTACTGCACAGCTGCCCGTTCTGCGAGGAGCAGGTCTACACGTTCGCGTCCTAAGGGACTGACCTCAGCCGCCGCTCTTGCGGCGGAACTCACGCTTGCCGCCGGAGCGGCTCGAATGATCCTTGACCGCGCCACCGCCCGCTTCGGGCGAGGTGCCGCCGTGCCCGCCCTTTGCCTTCTTGGCATCAAGGGCCGCCTTGAACTTGTCGCGCTGGTCCTCGGAATCGGACGAGGGGGTCTGTGCATCAGTGGCCATGGGACCAGTCTTGCACTAGTGGCAATGACGCCGGGAATCCGGATCAAGGACCCGTCGTGGCTCGACATCGTGGCGACACCCAACGTTCACCGGTTCTCCATCGAACTCCCCTACGATCCGATAAGGACCGATTTCAACGTTTCGCCAATAGGAGGAGTTTCCATGCCCGAGGACGCCGTCACTGATCTGACCGAGATGCTCGCGGTGCACGATTGCCTTCGGCATGAATTTGCCCGGATGCCTCTCACGGTGAAGGCGGTCCCCGAGGGGGACAGCACTCGCGCGGCGGCGCTCGGCGAGCACATCCTGCTGATGATGTCTTTCCTGCAGGCGCACGATGAGGGTGAGGACCTGCTCATCTGGCCGCTGCTGTCCGAGCGGAACCCCGAACAGGCCGCGTTGGTAGCGACCATGGCCGGCGAGCACGAGGGGCTCCTGGTGGACATGGCGATCATCCGGGACCAGGTTGCCGCGTGGATGGCGAACCCGATGATCATGGAACGGTCCGCACTTCACACCACGTTGATCAAGCTGGAGAAGGAACTGCTCCACCACCTGGCGGTCGAGGAGCAGCACGTCGCTCCGCTGATCGCGAGCCTCCTGACCCAGGAGGAGGTCGCCGCTGCGGGTGCTCACACCCTGGCTTCCCTCACACCTGGGCAGGTGTCCGTGGCTATCGGCCTGATCCTGAAGAACACGTCTGCGGAGCGTGGCGAGGCGATCGTGCAGGGCCTTCCCGTCGGCACCCTGGCGGCCTTCGAGGAGTCCGGGCGAGGTCTCTACACGGACTATGCGGCGCGCCTGTCCGACTACTAGCAGGGAGCCGGGATGGCCGAGCACACGCGTGACGAGGCTTACCGACTCAGCGATCCGGCCGCCCACGCCGCCTACTACGACCGGTGGGCGCCGACCTACGACGATGACTTCGCCCAGGCCGCCGGCTACCTTGCGCCGGCCGAGGTCGCGCGTGTCTTCCGCTCCGTAGCCGCCACGACGGACGACCCGGTCGCCGACGTCGGCTGCGGCACCGGGGCGCTCGGGGTCGCGCTCGCCGGGTCGGGATATGCCGTGGACGGGCTGGACATCTCCCCCGGCATGCTGGAGCGCGCCCGGCTGACGGGCGCGTACCGCCGGCTCCTGACCGCCGACCTCACCGCCACTCCGTTGTCCGGGGCGGGCGGCTACGGCGCCGTGGTGTCGAGCGGGACCTTCACCATCGGTCACCTAGGCCCCCAGACCCTGCCCGCCGTGCTGGGGCTGCTGCGCCCCGGCGGCCTCTGCGTGCTCGGGGTGAATGCCCGGCACTTCGTCGACGCTGGGTTCGCCGCGGCCCTAGCAGGGCTCGCCGCGGAGGGGCGGATCGGACCTGTCGAGCTGCGGACTGTCTCCACCTACGCCCATCCGGAGGACCCCGACGATCTGCTCAGCCGTGCGCGGGTCGTCGTGACGCGCCGGACTCGCTAACGGTGTGAGCACCGCAAGGGTGGGTCTTCCCGCAAGCTCTCCGAACGGGTGTTGGGAGAGCCTGCTTCGTGCGAAAACCCAGTGGAGGTGGAGACGGGATTTGAACCCGTGTACACGGCTTTGCAGGCCGTTGCCTCGCCTCTCGGCCACTCCACCAAGGCGCTGAGCGAGCCACACGTGCTGCTCGCAACTCCGAGCGGACGACGGGATTCGAACCCGCGACCCTCACCTTGGCAAGGTGATGCGCTACCAGCTGCGCTACGTCCGCACGATCTTTCGATCGAGTCGAAACCATATCCGACGATGGAGCAATGCCGCGAATCAGGGCGGCAATCGGGCGCTACCTGCACACGGAACCGCCATGATGGGCGGGTGTCGACCTCGCCGCTTGCCCGCCTCGGCGGATGGTGGGCGACGGACCTCCAGGAGATCACGAGCGAACTCTCAGCACTCGATGGCGGCGGACGGTGGGCCGTCGCCATCCCCTACCGCGGTGCACCCGTGCTCGCCAGATTCGCCACCTGGTCGCGGGAGATGCCCAGCGGCGCGGTGGGGCCGTGGGCCGGGCCGGCGGCAGCGGACTGGGACACGTCGATGGACGAGTCGGAGTACGTGGCCGCGGTCGAGACGACGCGAGAAGCGATCGCCGCCGGATCCGTGTACCAGGCCAATATCTGCCGGGTGCTGTCGGCGCAGCTCCCGACGCCGGAGGCAGACGACATCGCGGGGCTGTGGGCACTGCTCGATACGGGCAATCCGTCGCCGCACGGAGGGTTTCTGCGGCTGCCTGGGTCGGATGTGGCCATCGTCAGCGCGAGCCCCGAGCTCTTCCTGCAGGTGCGGCCGACCAATGTCGGGTCGAGCGCGCGGTCGGGGCCGATCAAGGGCACCGGCCGCACCGTCGCCGACCTGACCGCCAAGGACGCCGCAGAGAACATCATGATCGTCGACTTGGTTCGCAACGACCTCTCCCGCGTGAGCGTGCCTGGGTCGGTCATGGTGCCCACGTTGCTGGAGGTCCAGCAGCATCCGGGACTTGTGCACCTGGTCTCGTACGTCGAGTCCCTGCTGGTTGCCGGCACCTCCTGGGTGGACCTGCTCGAGGCGACGTTCCCGCCGGGCTCGGTCACGGGAGCGCCGAAGCTCTCGGCACTTGACCTCATCGCGTCGTTGGAACCCGTCGAGCGGGAGTTCTACTGCGGGGCGTTCGGATGGGTCGATGCGGATACGGGGGAGGCGGAACTGGCCGTCGCCATCCGGACGTTCTGGCTGCGCGACGGCATCCTGCGATTCGGCACGGGCGCCGGGATCACCTGGGGCTCCGAAGCGGCCGCAGAGTGGCGCGAGACCGAATTGAAGGCCGCGCGGCTCGTCGATGTCGCGAGCCGAACATGGCAGGCTGCAGGCCCATGAGGATCTGGGTGGGACGGCGCGACGGCGGTGGTCTCGTCGACGCGGCCGAGGCTCGGGTCAACGTTCTCGACCATGGCTTCACGGTGGCCGACGGTGTCTTCGAGACGCTCAAGTTGACGGCGGATGGACCGTTCGCTCTCACCCGCCACTTGCGTCGGCTGGTGGCTTCAGCGCGCGCACTCGGTCTGGTTGATCCTGACCTCGATGTGGTGCGCGCGGCTGCGGAAGACGTGGTCCGCGGGAATGCAGAGGCGCTGCGGGGCCATGGTCGTCTGCGTATCACCTACACGGGCGGCATCGCGCCGCTGGGCAGTGATCGCGGCGACGCGGTGCCCACGCTCGTTCTAGCCGTCGCGTCGTCCGCACCCTGGCCGCCGACTACGACCATCGCGACCGTCCCGTGGACGCGCAACGAGCGGTCGGCCGTCGCGGGTGTGAAGTCGACGTCGTACGCGGAGAATGTTGTCGCACTGCAGTTCGCGCACCAGCGGGGCGCATCGGAAGCCGTGCTCGCGAACACGCGCGGGGAACTGTGCGAGGGCACCGGTACGAACGTCTTCGTCGTCATCGACGGCCGAGTGCTGACACCGCCGCTGGCGAGCGGCTGCCTGGCCGGCATCACCCGCGAGCTCGTGCTCGAGTGGTTCGGTACGCACGAGGAAACCCTGCCGATTGAGGTGCTGGCGGATGCCGGCGAAGTGCTCATCACGTCGAGCACACGCAACGTACATCCCGTCGTTCGCGTCGACGATCGTCAATGGTCGGACGTCGGGCCGATCGCCAGGGAACTGCAGGCCTCGTTCGACGCGCAGGCCGCACTCGACATCGACCCGTGACTGATCTACGCCACTCGGTCAGGCGACCGTTCCGATCTTGTACGGCTTGAGCGATGCGCCCGCAGACGATGAACCACGATGCATGCCGTTGTATGCCGAAGACCCGTCCCTGCCGCACATCCCGATGATTCTCGCGCTGCCGCCCGGGTGCCTGCTGATGTAGCCGGTGAGGTTGTAGACGCGACCGTTGACGATCGACCAGCAGTCGGTGGGCTGATTGTGCTTCTTCACCTGTGACACCGGGTAGGTCTTCGTCGGCGTCACGGCGTAGGCCGGTGCCGTAAGGGGAACAGCCATGAGGACGAGCACTCCCGAGGTGGCGATTCGTTTCCCGAGTGCTGCATTCCACGTCATGACGGCTCTCCCCGGAATCGGCGGCTGCCAAGAATGACTGCCTGCACCCACGGTATCCCCGTGTCCGTGCATGCACGAAGGGCCCCGGCGGTTCGCCGGGGCCCTTCGTCGTGACGTGCTGTGCGGTTATCGAGCCCGGTAGGAGCGATCCAGCCGGAACGCGTTCCACGAGCCTGCGATGCCCGGCGCGCGAGCAGTCACATTGCACTGGCCGGCCCGCTGGAGCTGCAGGTTGACCGCACCGTTGGACGGATACCGGAGCCGGCAGCGGTTGCCGCCACTGGTGACCCGCCACGTGACGTTCTGTCCCGCGTTGGTCTGGCCCTGGGGCGGATTCTGCAGGCGGATCGTGCGACCCGTGCTGAAGTTCCCGGAGTTCGGAGCCGCGAGCGCTGCAGTCTGATTGCCGGGGACCATCGAGACGGTGTAGCCCTGCTGAACACCGGCGTAGCCGTTGCCACCGGGGCTGGTCGCGACGAGGTTGCACTGGCCGGAGCCCGTGTCAATCACGATCGACAGGCCAGACACCTGGCAGGGGCCGCTCTCGCTCAGGGTCACGGCCGCGCCCGAGAGGGTCGAGGCAGCGAACGTGAACGTCGCCCCGTTGGGCAGGGTGTAGACGCCATTCGGCGCCCACGGGCCGACACCCGGCTGCGTCAGGGAGATGACGTCCCTAGATGCCGGGCCAGCAACGACGGTGACACTCGACGACGTTGATCCCGTGCCACCCTGGTTGGTGGTGTAGCTGGCACCGATGGTCACGGCGCCGACGACATTGGGCGTCCAGAGCATGGAGGCCATGTTGTTGACGATCGGGATCGAGGCGCTGATCGGGGCACCGTTGACGGTGAAGCCGACCGAGCCCTGCACGCCGTTCGGCAGCACCGTGGCGAGCAGTGACACGGGCACACCCTGAGTCATGGTGCTGGGCGCCGTCAGCGAGATCGTGCCGCCGCTCGGGGTGGCGATGATCGTGTCCTGCGGTGAGACGGATGTTGTCGCGTTCGCATCACCGTTGTACGTCGCCTGGAAGAAGTAGGTCCCGGCCGTCGGCGCGGTGAACCAGTAGTAGGCGAACGCCTGGCCGGTGCCGGGCCCCGCGGTCAGCCCCATGGTGGCGAGCACGGCGGCGTTCGCGTTGCGGACGACGACCTGTCCGGTGGGTGCGTAAGCGCTAGGGCTCGCCGACTGCACCGTCACGAGCACCTTGGTGGCGACGCCGATTTGCGCCGTGTTGGGCGTGGAGATGGTGGTGGTGGTCCGTACCTGCGTGATGGACGCCGCGGAGATCACGGACGAGGTGGTGCAGTCGGGGAGCGAGAAGGTTGCTGCGCCGATCGATCCGGGCGTCCACTGGAACGTCAGAGTGCTGTTGGTCAGCGTTCCGGTGACTGCCAACTGGGTCGCCCCGTTGATCGTGGGTAAAACCGTGCAGGTCGACTGACCCGGGAGGTTGGGACCGGTGTCGGTGACCGTGACAGTCTGCGTCACGCCGACGGGGCCGCCCAGTCCGGTGACGGTCGCCTGCGCTGGAGCAGCAGTGATTGCGAGGCTGCTGAGCACGACTGCCGAGGCGGTGACCGCCCCGAGGGTGAGGCCGCGTCTGCGGCTGGTGATGCGCATAGGTGCTCCTTGCGTCGTTGGTGTCACTACGTTAACCCGCAAATGGGGACGAAACGGGGTTGCCGCGCCTAGAACTCGTAGCGGGCTGGGGTAGGGTGATCGCACTTCGGGCGATTGGCTCAGTGGTAGAGCACTCGCTTCACACGCGAGGGGTCACTGGTTCGAACCCAGTATCGCCCACCGA
>CAIVQM010000129.1 GCA_903908025.1 uncultured bacterium | reverse complement strand
TCGAGGCGGCGCAGGCGGGTGCGGCGATCGTGCACATCCACGTGCGCGACCCCGAGACCGGCAAGGGCGCGCGCGCTCCCCACCTGTACCGCGAGGTGGTCGAGCGCATCCGGGCCTCGTCGGTCGACGTCATCCTCAACCTCACCACCGGCATGGGCGGCGACCTCGTCCTGGGTGCGGCCGACAGCCCCCTGCCTCCGGTCGTGGGCACCGACATGGCCCCCGTGGCCGAGCGTCTCGAGCACGTCGCGGAACTGCGACCCGAGATCTGCACCCTCGACGCCGGAACGATGAACTTCGCGGCGGGCGGCGAGTACATCATGGTAAACACCCCCGGCATGGTCCGCGCCATGGCCAGGGGCATCAAGGACCTCGGAGTACGCCCGGAGATGGAGATCTTCGACACCGGCGACCTCGTCCTCGTGAAGGAGCTGATCGGTGAGGGGCTCATCGACAGCCCCGCGATGCTGCAGCTGTGCATGGGCATTCCCTACGGCGCGCCCAACGACCTCGGCACCGTGACGGCGTTGGTCAATCAGCTGCCCGACGACGCCATCTTCTCCGCCTTCTCCATCGGCCGGTTCCAGCTGCCCTACGCCGCGCTCGCACCCCTGCTGGGCGGCAATATCCGCGTCGGGCTCGAGGACAACGTCTACCTGTCCCGGGGTGAACTCGCGACGAATGGGCAGCTCGTCGATCGGGCCCGGACGTTGGCCGAGGCCATGAACGTGCGCGTCATGGGTCCGGCCGAGGTTCGCGAGATGCTCGGACTGGTGCGGCATGGCTGAGGGCGTGCCCGGCACGGTCGGCCTGCTCGGCGGCGGTGTCATCGGTGGCGGCTGGGCAGCCCGGTTCGCCCTCAACGGCGCCGACGTGGTGCTCTTCGATCCCGATCCTGAGGCCGAGCGCAAGGTGGGCGAGGTGCTCGCTGGCGCCCGCGTCGCCGTCACCCGACTGGTGCGGGTGCCCCTGCCCGCCGAAGGGCGCATCACCATCGTCCGCTCGGTGGCCGAGGCCGCTGAGACCGCCGACTTCATCCAGGAGTCCGCACCCGAGCGACTCGATCTCAAGGTCTCGCTCCTCGCGGAGGCCAGCCGGGTCGCCCGCCGTGACGTCGTGATCGCCAGTTCCACCTCGGGGCTGCTGCCCAGCCTCCTGCAGGAGGGCATGACGGGACCCGAGCGACTCGTCGTCGGGCACCCCTTCAATCCCGTCTATCTGCTGCCGCTCGTCGAGGTCGTGCCCGGGCGACTCACGTCGCCGGATGCGACCGAGACTGCACGCGCGATCTACACCGCGGTGGGCATGCGCCCGCTCGTCCTCGGCCGGGAGATCGACGGGTTCGTTGCCGACCGACTCCTCGAGGCGCTGTGGCGCGAGGCCCTCTGGCTCGTGAACGACGGGGTTGCGACTATGGAGCAGGTCGACGACGCGATCCGCTTCGGCGCCGGACTGCGCTGGTCCTTCATGGGCACGATGCTCACCTACCGGATCGCGGGCGGCGAGGGCGGTATGCGGCACTTCATGGAGCAGTTCGGGCCAGCGCTGCAGTGGCCGTGGACCAAGTTGATGGACGTACCCGAACTCACCGACGATCTGCTCGACACGATGGCCCGTCAGTCCGATGAGCAGGCCGCGGGCGCGTCGATCCGCGAACTGGAGAGGCTGCGCGACGCCTGCCTGGTGTCGGTCCTGCACGGCCTGGCCGAGCAGGACTACGGCGCCGGTGCCGTACTGCGCGAGTACGAGCGGGGTCTGGGCCTGACGACCGACTAGCTCGCCCCGTCCCGTGCCTCGAGGTAGCGCTGCACGAACACATCCACGGCCTCGTCCTTGACGGCGAAGACACCCTGGCCGAAAGCCGACGACGACACCCCGCGCTGCACGCGCTCGGCCACCTCGAAGTCCTGCCGCGCCACCAGCTCGCTGAAGTCGACTACGGGGCTGGGATCGAAGTCATCGCGTACGAGGTCTTCCGCGACGAACAGGTAGTGAGCGATCACCTTGGTGCGATCGGGACCCATCGGCAGCAGCTGAGACGCGATCAGCCCAGTGCCGGCCATGTCGATGAACATGTTCGGGAAGACCATCGCTCCGTATATGGAGTTCGCCTCCACCTCGTTCATCGATGGCATGACGGTGAGAGTCGACAGCCCCATGGGCGAGTAGCTGTTCCCACCCGGCGGCAGCGAAACCCCGCCGTCATCGCGCCCCTCCTCCAGCACCCAGCCCGTCCGGTACGCCTTGACCGTGTCCATCAGTTCCGGATGGACGGTCGGGCAGTGCAGGCACTCGCAGTAGTTCTCGATGATGATCTTCCAGTTGGCGTTGACGATCGTCTCCGTCGTCACGCCGAGGCGCAACTGTCCGAGGTCGAAGCGCTCCAGGCTGAGCGGCTCGTCCCGCTGACCTGCCAGCCACTCCCGCAGCGGCATCGGCGTGCCGCGGTCGAGGTTGACGAACAGGAAGCCCTGCCACTCATCGACATGCACCGGGTGCAGCGAAAGCTGCGATCGATCCACCTCGTCGTCGCCCACGCGTGGCGTGGCCACGAGTGCGCCATCGAAGTCGTAGCACCACGCGTGGTAGGGGCACATGAGGACTCCCTCGGCCCGGCCCGCCGAACCGTCGCAGATCTGCGAGCCCCGGTGGCGACACACGTTGAAGAACGCCCGCAGACCGCCATCGCCCGCACGAAGGATGATGACACTCTCCCCCGCGACATCGACCGTTATCCACTGCCCCGACTCGGCGACCTGGTGGTCGAGTCCGGCATAGAACCACGAGTGAGCGAAGACGGTCGACTTCTCCTGGGAGAACACCGACTGCTCGGTGTAGTCATGGCCCGGCAGCGTGTTGCGCACCATGTGCGCCTCCTTGGTCTGAGAGTGGTCACAGAGTAGCCGTCTAGACGAGTCAATGAGGCTGAATCGCCTTTCCACGTAACGATTTTCCCGTGCAATCGATTGCGGTCAGCTGTCGAACCCCAGTCCCACCTTGTCAAGGGCCCTGAGCCAGAGGCCCCGCCGGCCACCATCGTTATCCGCCTTCTGCAAGGCCGTGGTCGTCAGGCTGATTCCCCACGAGCGGATCGGCTCGGGCGGGAACGGCATCGGCTTGGTGCGCACCATCTCCAGCTCCGTCGCCTCGGTCGACCGTCCGTCGATGAGGTCGAGCATCGTGGCAGCGCCGAATCGCGATGCCCCCACACCGAGGCCGGTGTAGCCCGCCACATAGCCGACCTTCCCGTCGTGGGCTGTTCCCCAGAAGGCGCTGAAGCGTGAGCAGGTGTCGATCGCGCCGCCCCACGAGTGCGAGAACCGGATCCCCCGAAGTTGCGGGAAGGTCTGCAGGAAGTGCTCGGCCAGCCGCTCATACGACTCGCGGTTGTGGTCGTACTGCGGGCCGAATCCGTTGCCTGCGTGATAGATCGCGTCATACCCACCCCAGAGGATTCGACCATCCTGCGTCGTCCGGTAGTAGTGGAACTGGTTGCCCGCATCGCTGATCCCCTCACGTCCCGACCAGCCGATTGCCGAGTGCTGGGCGTCTGTGAGCGGCTCGGTCATCAGGACGTAGTCGTACACCGGCACGATGTAATGGGACAGCCGACGCAACAGCGGCGGGTAGGCATTCGTGGCAAGGGCAACCCGATCAGCCCGCACGAGTCCCGACCGTGACGTGGCGACAACATGCCCAGCACTCGATGCCAGATCGAGGATCGGGCTGCGCTCGAACAGGCGCACACCCGCATCCAGACAGGCCTTCCGCAGCCCCCATGCCAGGCGTGCAGGATCGACGAGCGCCGTACCGGCGGGGTCATATGTCGCACCCAGGTAGGTCGGGGAGTCGACGCGGGCCCGGGCCTGTTCCGCCGTGAGAAGCGACACCTCCTCACCCATCGCCGTGGCCGACTTGGCATGCTCAGCGAGTCCGGCGAGGTGGTGCGGCTCCACCGCGACATCCAGCTCACCGCTTCGCACGAAATCGCATTCGATTCCGAGGTCCGAGACCGTGCGCTCGATGGCGTCGAGATTCTCCCGCCCGAGCCGGAGCAGCGCGGGCATGTCATTCGGCCACCGCTCCATCCCATTGGCGAATCCATGGGTCAGCGAGCTCGAGACAAAGCCGCCGTTTCGACCGGTGGCCCCATCGGCGGCCCGGGCACCCTCGACGAGCACGACATCGCGGGCTGGGTCGGCCCGCTTGGCGAGGAGGGCGGCCCACAGACCGGTGAACCCGGCGCCGACCACGAGCAGGTCAGCGCGCTCAGCGCCGACGAGTTCCGGAGCCGCAGCTGGGCGCTCCGGGCGATCGAGCCAGAAGACGGATTGTCGAGTATCGGCCAGCGCGGCCAGGGCATCGGTACCTGCGGTATTGCGGAACTGCACGGGAGGGCTCCTTACGAGGGGCGGGACGGAAAGCGGAGCCGTCGCGCTCCGTCGTCCCACCAGTCCCTTCGACCATCTCGCAGTTCACACCATGCTACGCGCCCCCTACGAACGCGACATCAGGTCGACAGTGATCGGGGCCGGGGTCTCCAGCGCCCGGCGACGCCGATGGCTGATGAACTGACCGGTCAGCACGATGATGAGTGCGATCAGGAAGACCAGGGTCGCAAGGGCATTCACCTGTACGGGGATGCCACGCTGAGCTGCACCCCAGATGTAGATCGGGAAGGTCAC
>CAIVQM010000128.1 GCA_903908025.1 uncultured bacterium | reverse complement strand
TGATCAGGGACTACGCCGTCGCGCGCTTTGCCCGCGTCTACCCTCTCTACATCGGAATCCTGTTGCCGGTGATGTTCTGGCAGGCGAGCAAGAACTCGCTTCCGGACTACTGGCCGGTACATGTCCTGGGCCTGCAAGCGTGGTCCCCCGATGTGTCGACGGCCTATGGCTTGAACCCACCCGGCTGGTCAGTCGGAGTAGAGATCTTCCTCTATGCCATCTTCCCGTTCCTTGTGGTGTTCCTGAGGCCGACAACGCGCTCTTGGCGGTGGGCTGCCAGCCTCTCGATCGTGGTGGTCGTGGCTATGGTCGTGATCGCCGCGGTCTTCGACGCTCTCGGGCGGACAGGACTCCCTCAGAGCGACCCCGGGTCTGCTCACCGATGGCTATACCGGTCACCACTGATGCGGACTGGTGACTTTTCGCTCGGTATTGCGTGCGCCGTCCTCTGGATGCGCCGCAGCACCGGCGCGAGGTACGCCAGGCGAGCCTCACTGGTCGCCGTCATCGCTGGCACTGTCTTCGTCGCTGTCTTGACGCAGGCCGGCTTGTCGAATACCGGAGCAGGTTATGACGTCGCGTTCGCAGTGCCAGCCGCGGTGCTGATAACCGCGCTCGCGTCCTCGCCTGGGATCGGGGTCGCGAGACTCTTTGAGCACCGCATCGTGGTACTGCTCGGGAATGTCTCCTATGCGTTCTTCCTGGTCCACGTGCCACTTGGTCGGGCGCTCGGTGCGAACCCACTTGCGGACGGTTTCACCATCATCGGTCTCGCTCGGTTCCTTGGCGCGCTCTTGATCATCTTGGCGGCATCCTTCGCCATCCACGTCACATACGAGAGGCGGGCGCGCACTTGGATCCGACGCGCTTTCACGGAGCCACGACGGAGCGCGGGTACCAGTGGCGCGTAGTTCGGACGCGCCGGCCAAACTCGCACTGCGTGGGCACGGCTGCCGTCTTGCCGACGTGACGCGCCGTGAATATCACCTCGTCATCGGCCCCTGTTGCTCGCGATACGGCGAGCGCCCTGCGGACACAAGGTGTGGGCTGTGACCGCGCGCGCGACGGCCACAGGATTGCGGTCTTCCTGCGTTACCCCTTCCTAGGGATTGCCCGCGTGGCCAGCTGGAGGGTCCTCCTCAGCGCTCGCCCGAGCACGCCGCCTCCGAGCCGGGCTACTGGCCGGGGAAGGGCCACGGCATGCAGCAATAGCAGTTCGATCCGTTCCCGACCGGAGAAGTTCCCCGCTTCACGGAAGCTAATCCTCCTCCAATCGCGTCGGCGCTGCGACCAAGTCTCCTCGTTGCGGTTCTCGTTGCCTCCATGGACACGGTAGGCGCCGACGGTGCCATCGACGAAGCTCAACCATCCTCTCGCCAACATCGCTAGATAGAACCCCCAGTCTTCGGATCCTCGGTCATCGCCGTACCCTCCGATCTCGACGATGGGTTCCCGTCGGTACATCAAGACAGACCCCGACGGGCCCCAATTGGTGATGAGTTCGCCCGCAAGGTGGTCAACCAACGACTCGCGGCTTGCGTGGTGGAATCCGAAGAGCATGCTCGAGGAGACGACGCCCCCGGCTTCATTGACTACCAAACTGTCGGCAAAGACGGCCTGGTTATGGGGTCGTCCAACTAGTGCGTCACAGAGAGTTCGAATGCCCCCGGGCAACAGATAGTCGTCACTCGCCACCGGGAACACGAACACTCCCCGCGCCATGGCGAGCAATTCGTTTAGGGTTCGCGCGATCCCGCGGTTCGGCCGGGAAATGACGGAGATGGGGATCGCCTTTCCCCACCGCTCAGCCCATGCCTCGATAACCGCCAGCGTTCGGTCGGACGAACCGTCATCAATAATGGCAATCTCGACGTTCGGATAGTCGCTCGCCAGAACGCTGTTGAGGCACTCCTCGACATATCGCTCGTGATTGAAGGCGGGGATGATGACACTCACCAGAGGCACCGTATCCCCACCGGTTGGGGCAGAGCCCATGGCTTCTTTGGAGTTCATTATGTGGTAGTTTAGCCGGGATGTGGATGCCTCGTTGAGTGTCGCCAGCAGCTCAGTTGGCACAAAGCCCCCCGTGCGTCTCGGAATAGTGTCAAGGGGTGCCAAGGACTGGACTCCAGTTTGAGCTTGTCGGTGCGGTCCCGGGTGGGCGGCGATGTCGCTGGGTTGTCGGGCGTCGGCCTCCGGCACGATGACCGCGTAGGCGGGATGGCGCAGCCGATCAAAGCCCTCGACATCTGGGCTTTCGCGTTGCCTGCGGTCTCATTTGTCCAGTTTCTACTCGTTGGTCGGATCCTCGTCGCTGAGATCATGATGGTGGGGATGCTCCCATGGCTTTGGCGCGAACGCGATCGACTGCCGCTGCCGCGATGGTTCACGGTGCTTTGGGCAAGTTGGCTCATCGGGCAGATCCTCACCGATCTCGTTGTAGGGACTGCCTTCGTCGACTTCGCGCGAGGGTGGGGCGCAATTGGCATCACCGTTACCGATCTCGCGGCGATCCTGGTGCTCGCATCAACCCCGAGGCGGGCTCGCCTCTTCGCCTTGGGCCTAGCGACCGCGAGTGTGGCTGGCTACGTGCTGCTTCCGGTCGCAGCAGCGGCCGTCGACCCGTGGAAATGGGCGCTCGCAGGGCCGATCGGGCTCTGCATGGCGGCGGGACTGTCAGGGTCCTTTGGTGGCCGACATGCGTGGCTCACGATCGCGGCATTCGTGTTGTTCGGCGGCCTTAACCTGCTTTTTGGCTACCGGAGCC
>CAIVQM010000127.1 GCA_903908025.1 uncultured bacterium | reverse complement strand
GGACACGGCTGCTGCGGCACTTGCGATCGCGCTGGGCGCGGAGAAGCTCGTCGTGCTCACGGATGTCGATGGCCTCTACGCGAACTGGCCCGACCCTGAGTCGGTCATCCGCACGATCACGGCCGACGAGCTCAGCCCGATGCTTCCGTCGCTGGAGAGCGGCATGGTCCCCAAGATGGAGGCCTGCCTGCGGGCGGTGCAGGGCGGGGTTCCGCGCGCCCATGTCATCGACGGTCGGGTGGCGCACTGCGTGCTGCTGGAGGTCTTCACCGACACGGGCATCGGGACGATGGTGCTGCCGGCGGCAGCGTCATGACCTGGTCGGAACGCTGGCAGGGCGCGCTCATGGACAACTACGGCACGCCCCCGATGATGCTGGTCCGCGGCGAGGGTGCTCGTGTCTGGGACGCCGATGGTGTCGAGTACATCGACTTGCTTGCCGGCATCGCGGTGAATGCCTTGGGTCACGCCGACCCACGGCTCATCGCAGCCGTCACCGCGCAGCTGTCGACCCTAGGACACACCAGCAATCTCGCGGCATCCGAGCCGTCGATTGCATTGGCCGAACGGCTCATCGCACTGCTCGGTTCACCCGATGCGAGGGTCTTCTTCTGCAACTCCGGAGCCGAGGCCAACGAGGCGGCCTTCAAGCTCGCCCGGTTGATGGGGCGCAGGGGAATGGTGGTGGCGCGCAACGGCTTCCATGGTCGCACGATGGGATCGCTGTCCCTCACCGCTCAGCCTGCCAAGCAGGATCCGTTCCGGCCGCTGCCGGGTGATGTCACGGTCGTGGCGTACGGCGATGCGTCGGAGCTTCGTGCCGCGGTGAGCCAGGAGACCGCGGCGATTGTTCTTGAGCCCATCCAGGGGGAGGGCGGCGTCGTCGTGCCGCCTGACGACTATCTGGCACACGCGCGCGCGATCGCTGACGAGTTCGGTGCGCTGCTCATCCTTGACGAAGTGCAGACCGGCGTGGGCCGCACCGGCACCTGGTTCGCGCATCAGTCGGCAGGCATCACGCCGGATGTCATGACCCTCGCCAAGGGACTCGGTGGTGGGCTGCCGATCGGTGCGTGCATCGCCACGGGCCGCGCAGCATCCCTCTTCGGACCCGGTTCGCACGGCTCGACGTTCGGCGGGAACCCCGTCTCGTGTGCTGCCGCGCTAGCCGTCCTGGACGCCATTGAGGCCGACGGACTGCTCGCGCGGGCTTCCGACCTGCATGGGGTCCTGGCCGCCGGACTCGTCGAGCGCTCGCACGGAGTGGTGTCGCATGTCCGCGGCCGTGGCCTGCTCATCGCAGCTGTTCTGGTTGACCCGCCGGCTGCTGACCTCGAACGCGCTGCACGGTCGGCGGGGCTGATCGTGAATGCCGTGGCTCCGGATGCGATTCGCCTGGCGCCGCCCCTGACGATTAGTGATGTCGACATTTCCGATGCCCTCGACCGTTGGGATACCGCATGCTCGGCCGTGGTTGCCAGCAGGGGGCCGGCATGACCATCAGCAACGGCTCGCCACGTACGGCCACGGCCCGCCGTTCACGGATCGCGGCGCTCATCTGCGCACATGCCGTTGGTTCGCAGGAGGAACTCGGTCAACTGCTCGCGGCCGAGGGCATCCACGTCACGCAGGCGACCCTGTCGCGCGACCTCGTGGCCATAGGTGCGCTCAAGGGAACCGACGACGACGGCCATCCGCACTACACGCTCGATGCCGCTGCAGCCGCTGACACGACCATTCCACTGGCCGGATCAGACGGCAGCCTTGCGCGCGTATGCAACGAACTGCTCGTCCGCGCCGAGGCTGCCGGCAATGTCGCCGTGCTGCACACCCCGCCCGGTGCTGCCCAGTTCTTCGCCGGTCACCTTGACCGGAGTGCCGTGTTCGAGACGGTCGGCTCGGTTGCGGGTGACGACACGGTGATCATCGTCATGCGCACGCCTGAAGCCGCGGTCGACCTGTGCAATACCCTGCTGAAGATGGCGGATCAAAGGAGAGCACAGTGACGATCGAGCAGCCGACCCGACTCTGGGGCGGTCGTTTCGCCGATGGCCCGTCCGATGCGATGGCGGCGCTGAGCCTCTCGACGCATTTCGACTGGCGGCTGGCGCCCTACGACGTGCAGCAGACCCGTGCGCACGCAAAGGTGCTGCATGGTGCTGGACTGCTGACGGATGTCGAACTCGCCGATGTCGTGGCGGCGCTCGATGCGCTGGCCAGCGAGATCCTCGATGGTTCCTTCGTCCCCCTGCCGGCCGATGAGGACGTGCACACCGCAGTCGAGCGTGGCCTGATC
>CAIVQM010000126.1 GCA_903908025.1 uncultured bacterium | reverse complement strand
GATTGCGCGCGACCGCGAGGATGCGCGTGTCATTGTCACCGAGTCGCAAGCCGCTCGGCAGGACGCTCACGTCGGTGTGGTTGAGCTCCACCCGCACGGTCCCACCTGCTTCGCCGACAGCCATCGGCTCGTCAAGGCGGCCGTTCTCGATCCGCAGATCGTCCAGCAGCCGCAACGCCTGTCGCGCGAAATACCCGAGCTCGGGATGACTTCGTTTGGCCTCGAGTTCCGTGACCACCACGATCGGAATCACCACGTCGTGCTCATCGAATCGCGTGAGTGCACGCGGATCCGATAGCAGAACGGAGGTGTCGATGACGTAGGTGCGGCGGACATCTGGCGCGAAGTGCGCTGCGGGCACGTGAGCCTCCTGAAGCAGGCCACCTACCCGGTGACCCGGTGCGGTTATCAGGCGGGCGGCTGCCCGCGGCTGTGTCTAAACCGTATGGTCCGCATCCGACCGCTGCTCGGTGACACGCCGGGCAAACAGCGCCACGACGATGAGAATGACGGCGGCCCCACCGGTGAGGCCCAGCCGCGGGAGCGGGCCGGTGCCGCCGACGGCCGTCGCTGCCCCAAGGGTCCACGCGAGCGGGAAGGCCGCTGCCCGACGCGCCAGTGCAGGCCACCCGGTCTCGGTGCGGACGAGGCGAGAGGCAACCCCGTAGCGGATGGCATCGAGATAGGCGTTCGTCGGCGCGAGCACAGGAGCACGCACCCCTCCCCCGCTGATGAACACCATGCCGAGGATCGCCACGGAGAAGGCCGCCATGCCGACCGCAAGCGCCATCGCCCACCACGTCGCGGACCACAGCGCACCGACCGCCGCAGGACCCGTGCTGGAGCCTGGCGCGAGTTGCTCGCCCACCACGGATGCCCCGAAGACGAGCACCGCCGCTGCGATCATGAGCGCCCGCGAGCCGCTGGGGCCGGCCAGCCACGGTCGCAGGTACCGCGCGAGAACGATGCAGGCGACACCGAGCCCGCAGCCGACCACGGAGACAAGCGCGAGGACAGCGACGGCCGGAGCCTCGATCATCATCGTCGATCCGATGACGAGATTGCCCGCCTGATTCGCCGTGAAGATCCCGAGGTGGCGATACCCGACACCGTCGAGAGCCCCGGCGACGAACGTGATGGCGAGGACCACGAAGAACGGCCGACGGAACACGATGCTCGCGTCGACGTCGACCAACGAGTCCCCGTCCGACGGGCCGCGGGTCACGTTCCGAAGCGGCGCTGCCGCTCCGCGTACGCGCGCAATGCGCGCAGGAAGTCGACGTGCCGGAAGTCGGGCCAGTAGGCCTCGCAGAAGTAGAACTCCGAATGCGCGCTCTGCCACATCAGGAAGCCGGACAATCGCTGCTCGCCTGAGGTGCGGATCACCAGATCCGGATCGGGCTGACCCTTGGTGTAGAGGTGCTGCGAGATGTGCTCCGGCTCCAGCAGCTGGGCGAGCTCGTCTAGCGACGTTCCCTGAGCGGAATGCTCATGCAATAGCGCGCGGACCGCGTCGACGACCTCGCGCCGGCCCCCGTACCCCACGGCAACGTTGACCAACGAGCCCTCGACGGTGGATGTGGCCTCCTCGGCCTCCTTCAGCAACCGCGACGTATGCGCCGGCAGCAGGTCGAGTGCACCCACGGGGTGAAGTCGCCAGCGGCCCTGCTCGACCAGGCCGGAGACGGTGTCCTCGATGATCCCCAGCAGCGCCTCCAGCTCAGCTGGCGGTCGATTGAGGTTGTCGGTGGAGAGCAGCCACAAGGTGACCACCTCGACGCCGGCCTCGTCGCACCAGTCCAGGAACTCGACGATCTTCGCAGCGCCAGCGCGGTGCCCCGCGGATGATGACGCGCCCTGCTCGCTGGCCCAGCGCCGATTGCCGTCGAGGATGACGCCTACATGGCGGGGCCGACGATCGGCCGGGATCTGCGCATACAGGCGTCGCTCGTAGACGCCGTAGACCAGATCGCTGAGCCCCACCGGCGCTCCCGTCTACTCGCGTCGGGGCGAACGCCACGACGTCGTCAGGCTACTCCCCGGCCTCGGCCCGCCATGCCCCAATACGGCCGGCCAACTCGACCCGGTCCGTCGTCGGTGCATCGCAGACGAAGGCACGGCATACATATGCCGTGACGTCACCGCCGACGGTCGGTCGGTCGCGCAGCAGCGGGACGTCGTCGTCGCCCGCGACGCCGGCAACGACGACCATCCCGGGCGAGGTGCCGAGCATGGCTTCACGTTGCCAGCCGCGGATGTCGTCATCGCCCGACTCCGCCACGATGGCCACCTCAAGCGGTCCCGCCGCCAGCGCCGTCGCCGCAACCAGCCCCCAGCCCACACCACGCGGTGCCCGACCCACCATCGGCGTCACGATCGCAAGTGCCCTCTCCGCGACGTCGCGGTAGTCCTGGACCCCCGTCAGCGCGGACTGCGTGATGCAGGCGTTGGCAACAGCGAACCAGCCCGACGGTTCGGCATTGTCGAAGGGATCACGCGGCCGCTGAATCAGCGCTGGCGCATCGTCGGCCGTGTCGTAGAACCCGCCCTCGTCGTCCGCGAAGTGCTGGATCGCGATGTCGAGCAGGATGCCCGCGAGGACCAGCCACTCCTCGTCACCCGTGACCTGGAAGAGCGCCTGAAAGCCCTCGGCCACGCAGCCGTAGTCGTCGAGCACGGCGTCGTTTCTGCCGGGCCGGCCATCGCGCGACGTGCGGCAAAGCCGGTCGTCGCCGTGCGCCCCCAGATGGACGGCGACCAGAAGATCGGCAGCCGCTAGCGCCGCCTCGATCCATGCGGGTTCGTCTAGCAGCGCCCCCGCCTCTGCCATGGCGGCGATCGCCAGGCCATTCCACGACGCGACGACCTTGTCGTCTCGCCCTGGCCGCGGCCGGCTGGACCGGGCTTCGAAGAGGCGCGTCCGAATACCCGCCCAGCGAGCGTCATCGTCCGGTTCAGTTCGCAACTGCAGGGTCGACTGCCCATGCTCGAATGTTCCGGTGGGGGTGACGGCCAGCAGTTCGACCGCCCAGGCCCCGTCGTCCTCGCCGAGCACATCGACGATCTCGGCAACCGACCATGCGTAGAAGGCGCCCTCGCGACCCTCACTGTCGGCGTCCAGCGCGGCTGCGAATCCGCCCTCCGGCGTGCGCATCTCGCGAAGCAGGAACTCGGCGGTCTCGCGCACCACGCGCTCGGCGAGCGGTGAACGCGTGAGCCGCCACCAGTGCAGGTAGACCCGCAGCAGCAGCGCGTTGTCATAGAGCATCTTCTCGAAGTGCGGGACCACCCAGTCGGGATCGACGGAGTACCGCGCGAAGCCACCACCGAGCTGGTCGTACATGCCGCCGCGGGCCATGGCATCCAGGGTCTCCGTCGCCATCCCCAGCGAGCGCTCATCCCCCGTCAGCGCGTTGTGGCGGAGCAGGAACTCCAGCACCATGGATGGCGGGAACTTCGGTGCACCACCGAAGCCACCGGCGCGCCCGTCGAAGTCGCGGGCAAGTGACGACACCGCGATCGCGAAGTCCATCACTCCGGGCAGCTGCGCGTCGTTGTCCGGGAGCGATCGACCCGCAAGCGCCTCGGTGATGCGCTCACCGGCCGCCAGCACCTCCACCCGACGGTTCGCCCACGTATCGGAGATGGCTTCGATCAGTTGCGGGAACGACGGCATCTGATGCCTCGGCTCCGGCGGGAAGTAGGTGCCCGCATAGAAGGGCCGCCCGTCCTGATCGAGGAAGACCGACATCGGCCAGCCACCGTGACCGGTCAGGCTCACGGTGGCCTGCATGTAGACCGAGTCGATGTCCGGACGTTCCTCGCGGTCGACCTTGATGCTGACGAAGTGCTCGTTCAGCGCGGCAGCGATCGTCTCGTTCTCGAATGACTCATGAGCCATGACATGGCACCAGTGGCAAGCGGAGTACCCGATCGACAGGAAGATCGGTACGTCACGGCGTCGGGCCTCCGCGAAGGCCTCCTCGCTCCATTCCCACCAGTCGACGGGATTCTCCGCGTGCTGCAGGAGATAGGGGCTGGTGGCATCGGCCAGGCGGTTGGTCACGCCCCCATGCTTTCGCGTCCTCGGCATCCTCGCCCGATCGGGTATCCACAGGGTGCGCCGCCCATCTGTCCGAATCATTCGGAGTCCGCAAGGCTGCTGCCCGTGAGCATTGCTCGAATGTCTCACGCGTGAGACTATTGGGGGTGACCGACGTGAGCATCCGCGACCTGCGCAATCAAGGCGGGGAGATCCTCGACTCCGTCATGCGCGGGGCCACCGTCACGGTGACTCGGCAGGGACGCCCGATCGCCGAGCTCCGGCCACTGCGACGAGGCACCGACACGGCCCAGCTCCTGATGCAGTGGCGTGGGACCCCGACGTTCTCCTTCGACCTGCTGCGAGCCGACCTCGCTGAGGTTCTGGACGATGCCCTGTGACCGGTCCCGATCCCGCAGGGCTCCTCGACACGAGCGTGGTCATCGAACTCGGCGCACTTGCTCCCTCTGACCTTCCGCTGGAGAGCTTCATTTCAGCGATCACGCTCGCAGAGCTCTCCGTCGGCCCGCTGGTGGCGTCCACCGACGCCGAGCGCCTCGCACGCCAGTCCGTGCTGCAGGTCGCCGAGGCGACCTTCACTCCCTTGCCCTTCGATGCCGAATCCGCTCGAGCCTTCGGACGCGTGGCCGCTGCCCTACGCGGATCGGGCCGCAAGCATCGAGCCCGTGCTTACGACGCCCTCATTGCGGCGACGGCTATCCGTCACGACCTTCCGGTCTACACCCGCAACCCCGATGACTTCTCCGGCATCACCGGGCTGGTCGTCCGGGCGCTCGACTGAATCCGAGTCAGCCGGCGCGCAGCACGAGCAGGAACTGTCCGCCGCCGGACTCGACCTTGGTGGTCACATCAAGATCAGGGGCGAACCGAGTGAGGCGGTCGACGAGCCAGGCTGCCGCTTGGTCAGCGTCGTCCTTCGTTGGGCAGCGCGCCACCACTTCCGGGCCACCCTTGCGCGTCAGCCGATCGACGGTGCCGACGATGGGCGCGGGATCGACCACGAAGAGATCCGGCGACCACGGCACGACCGGGGCGACCTTGCCCTTGCGGGTATTGCAGGATCGGTGAGCCAGGCGCTCCACGCCCACGCTTCCCTTCTTGCCCTTCTGCACACCAGCGCTGTCGACACTCGGGCCGCGGTCGGCGTTGACGGACCCGTCGGGGTCAACCGGCTCGTCGCACAGCCAGCACCGCCAGCCATCGCGCTCGCCCACCTCATTCAGGTCGCTCATGTTCGCAGGCTACGGGGTGGCGACCGCCTCCTCGCGCGCCGTGCGTCTGGCAGGGTGAACTCGTGACGGTCAGCGGTCCCATCGTGCGACGTGCCGAACCGCCCGACTACCCCGCGGTCGCCTACATCCGAGCGCGCAGCTGGCAGGTGGCCTACGCGGCGTTGATGCCAGCAGAACTCCTGGCATCCCTCACCGAGCCGGAGACGCTGCGGACCCGCGCGGAAGCGATGGCCACGGGGACGATGGCCGAGACATGGGTGGCGCTGATCGATGGCGACGTCATCGGGTTCGTCGCGATCGGCGACGAGCGCACGGACACCCCTCCTGACCCCCTGCGCGGCGAGGTGTACGCGCTCTACGTACTCCCCGAGCACTGGGGTGACGGTGCCGGTCATGCGCTGATGAACACGGCCACGACCGAACTGGCTGCCCGCGGGTTCGGCATCGTCAGCCTCTGGGTGCTGGAGGGCAACCCTCGCGCGATCGCCTTCTACGAACGCCAGGGTTTCGAACCCAACGGCGAGCGCATGATCTCGAGCCACGACGGCCTGCCTGAGGTGCGGCTCATGCGCGATGTGCGCTCCGCACTCACCTGATCGCCCGGGCCGGCATCCACACCTGACGAGTTACCAGGGCGCAGTAGTGTTTGCATCTGTAAACAACGCGAATGGACGAACATGTCGACTGACGCAGAGGCCGAGATCCGCTACCTACAGTCCCACTCAACTCAACTCGCCAACCAATCGGCCGAGGGGCTACCACCCGCCCGGCCACTTCACGACACGACAACAGTCGCTGTTCGCCTGATCAGGAAGGACGCCGACGCGATCGCCGCGTTGGCTGACGAACAGGGCGTCCCTGTGTCGACGCTGCTCCGCATGTGGATCCTCGCCGGGTTGAGGGACGAGCAGGGCGACAGCGTGGGAGCAACACTGTCCGAACTCGAACGCGGCCTACAGCGGCTGCGCCAAGCCCTCGGCTGACCTCGACGTCGTGCGACGATGGCGACATGGCTCCCGCGGCACGCGAACCCATAACCTCGACCATCCGCGACGAGGACTGGGACGACCGCGACATCACCGATCAGTCGTTCGAGTTGACTCTGTTCGACGACGTCGACATGACGGGCTCGCGGATAGGCATGTGCGTCTTCGCCCGTTGCACGTTCCGCAACGTCCGATTCAACGCCGCGATGGTCACCGCGACCGCCTTCACGAACTGCACCTTCGTCCGCTGCTCGTACTTCGACGCCACGTTCGACGGCTGCAAGGTGGTCGGTTCCACCTTCGAGCGATGCACGTTCTCGACCATGACAGTGACCGGCGGTGACTGGTCGTTCACGAGTCTGACGCGCGCCGACCTACGTGGCGTGCGATTCGCGAACTTGCGCATGCGCGAGGCCGACCTCACCGACATTCGCGCCGAGGGCGCATCGATCCGCGACACGGACCTGAGTGGCGCGACGCTCCAGGGCGCGAACCTGACCACGTGCGACCTGCGCGGCAGTGACCTGTCGACCATCGACCCCACCACGGTCAGACTGCGCGGAGCCATCATCGGGTGGCAGCAGGCGGTGCAGTTGGCGCAGGGCCTCGGCCTCGAGGTTGCGCCCGACTGACCTTGCTCAGGCCCGGATCGCCTCCGCCAGATCGGCGAAGTCGCTGACCAGGGCAGCCATGTCGGCCGGCGTGTGGGCCAGTGAGACCAGCCACTGCTCGTCGAGTCCGGGCGGGGTGAGGATGCCGCGGTTCAGGCCCCACAGCCAGCTGAGCTCAGCGGTGCCGAAGTCGGTGCGCTTGTAGTCGCGGTAGTTGCGAACCGGCGTGGGCGACCAGGTCACGGCACCCTTGACGCCGAAGCCGACCGTGTGAGCCGGCAGCTCGTAGCGCGCGATGACGTCGTCGAGTGCACGGAGAGCACCCTCGTTGATCGACTCCGCCGCCTCGAGCGCCTCGGCCGTGCACACCTCGTCGACTGCCGCGGCCGCCGCCATGACGAGCGGATTGCCGTTGTAGGTGCCGAAGTGCGGCATGCGTCCGTCGGTGACCGCCTCCATGACATCCTCGCGGCCACCGAAGGCGGCCAGCGGCAGGCCGCCGCCGATGCTCTTGGCGAGG
>CAIVQM010000125.1 GCA_903908025.1 uncultured bacterium | reverse complement strand
TGATGGTGATCAGCAGGAAGGTGCCGAAGAAGGCGGCGAGCGCCGCCCCCGTCATCGTCACCACCGGGGGAGCTCCCGGCCACGTGTAGACGAGGACGAAAGTGATAGCTCCGAGGGCCGAGCCGCGCATCACGATCCCGCGGCCCCAGCGGGCTACCGCACGCGCGGTCAGCATCGCGCCGATGAGTCCGCCGATGGCGAGCGCCGTGCCGTGCAAGGAGGCGACTGAACGACTCGTGCCCTGCTCATCACGCAGCAGGGCCGCGGTCGCGCCGAAGGCGTACAGGAACCAGGCCCAGAACGCGAGCTGGACGTAGGCGATCCAGGTCGGTCGGTCGCGCACGGGCCGATTGGCGGTGCCGACTCGCGTCGGCATCTCGGCCCAGGGCTCGGTCACGCCAGCTGCGTGATCACGTTGTCGATGCAGCGCGTGAGGGCGCGAACGTCGTCGGGCTCGACGGCCGGGAAGACCGCGACGCGCAATTGGTTACGACCCAGCTTGCGGTAGGGCTCGGTGTCGAGGATGCCATTGCGGCGCAGGACCGACGTGATCGCCGTAGCGTCGATGGAATCGTCGATGTCGATCGTCGCAACGACACCGGAATGCAGCGCAGGGTCCGTGACGAACGGGGTTGCGACGGGGCTCGCCTCCGCCCAGTCGTACAGGACGCCGGATGACTCCGACGTGCGGGCGACGCACCAGTCGAGGCCACCGTTCGCGTTGAACCAGTCGACCTGCTCGGCCATCATCAGGATGGTCGCGAGGGCCGGCGTGTTGTAGGTCTGGTCGAGGCGCGAGTTGTCGATCGCCGTCTGCAGGTCGAGGAAGTCGGGGATCCAGCGCCCGGACTGCTTGATCTGCGACGCCCGCTCGATGGCTGCGGGTGACATGAGGGCGAACCAGATGCCACCGTCGGAGCCGAAGCTCTTCTGCGGGGCGAAGTAGTAGGTGTCGAACTCGGTGGGGTCGACGGCCAGACCGCCGGCGCCGCTGGTCGCATCGATGACCAGGAGGGCGTCAGTGTCGGCCCCAGCAACGCGGCGAGGGGTGATGGCGACACCGGTCGAGGTCTCGTTGTGCGGGCTGCAGTAGGCATCGACGCCGGCCTCCGCCACGAACGACGGGGCGGATCCGGGATCGGCCTTCAGGATCGTGGGCTCACCCAGATGGGGTGCGTTCCTCACTCCGCTGGCGAACTTGGCGCCGAACTCCCCGAAGGTCAGGAACTGGGCACGGTCGCGGACGAGGCCGAAGGATGCGACGTCCCAGAACGCGGTGGAGCCACCGTTGCCGAGCACGACCTCGTAGCCCTCGGGCAGCGAGAAGAGGTCAGCGAGGCCCGCACGCAAGCGTCCGACCTGCGACTTGACGGTCTTCTGGCGGTGCGATGTGCCGAGGTAGGTCTGCCACACCGAGGACAGGGCATCGACCTGTTCCTTGCGGACTTTCGAGGGCCCCGAGCCGAAGCGGCCGTCGGTGGGGAGGAGGTCGGCGGGTATGCGGATGTCGTCCGGCGAAACGGCCACGAAAGGTTCACTCCTGTGCTAGTCGGCGGTACGCCTAACCCTAGACCGTGGGGGTGTAGCCAGTCGGGGCGACCATCTCCGCATCCCAGCCGGGCACCTGCTCGGGCTTGCGGGGGGCGGGGCCGACGTAGCGTGCCGATGGGCGGATGAGGCGCCCTGTGCGCTTCTGCTCGAGGATGTGCGCACTCCAGCCGGCAAGGCGGGCGCAGGCGAACATGGACGTGAACATGGGAGCGGGCACCTCGGCGAAGTCAAGGATGATTGCCGCCCAGAACTCGACGTTGGTCTCGAGCACGCGGTCGGGGCGACGTTCGCGCAGCTCTCGGAGGGCAGCCTGCTCGAGAGCCTCGGCAACCTCGTAGCGCGGTGCATCGAGCTCGCGTGCCACGCGACGCAGGACACGGGCGCGGGGATCCTCGGCGCGGTAGACGCGGTGGCCGATGCCCATCTGGCGCTCGTTTCGGTCGAGAACGCCGTTGACGTAGGCGGCGGCGTCGCCGGTGCGCTCGATCTCCTCGATCATGCCGAGCACTCGGGACGGTGCACCACCGTGCAGGGGTCCGCTCATGGCGCCGATGGCACCGGAGATGGCGGCAGCGACATCGGCACCGGTTGAGGCGATCACGCGGGCGGTGAACGTCGACGCATTCATGCCGTGCTCGGCAGCGGACACGAAGTACGCGTCGACGGCCTTCACGTGCCGGGGATCGGGATCGCCGCGCCAGCGACGCATCATCCGCTCGACGATCGTTGATGCCTCGTCGATGTGCGCCTGCGGGATCATCGGCTTGCCGATGCCGCGCGCGGACTGGGCGACGAAGGACAGGGCCATGACGGACACATGGGCGAGGTTCTCGCGGGCGGTGTCATCGTCGATATCGAGCAGCGGCTGAAGACCCCAGGCGGGGGCGAGCATGGCGATGGCCGACTGCACATCGACGCGGACGTCGCCCGAATGGATCGGGATGGGGAACGGCTCGGCGGGCGGCAGGCCAGGGTTGAACTCGTTGTCCACGAGCAGGCCCCACACGTTGCCGAAGGACACCTTGCCCACAAGATCCTCGATATCGACACCGCGGTAGCGCAGCACGCTGCCGTCGCGGTCGGGCTCGGCGATCTGCGACTCGAAAGCGACTACGCCCTCAAGGCCCGGCACGAACTCGGCCACGATGTGCTCCTCTCGGGAAACTGCTCTCTGCGCACATTCAACATCCCTTGCCGATCCGTGGTGAGATCGGGTTATGAGTTCGTCCACCGAGCCTGCCTCCCCGTCGGCTCCGAGCCTGCGGATCTCGTACCTCCTCGGCACCCTCGACGAGGCTGATCTTCGGCTGAGCCCGCTCGAGCAGTTCCGGGCCTGGTTCACCGCTGCAGTCGACTCGGGGCTGCAGGAGCCGAATGCGATGGTGCTCGCGACCGTGACCGCCGCGGGCCAGCCGAGCACGCGGACGGTCCTGCTCAAGGACGCGGATCCACGGGGTTTCGTCTTCTATACGAACCTGACCTCGCGCAAGAGCCGGGAGATGGCGGCCAATCCGGGGGTGTCGGCGACGTTCCCCTGGCTGGCGTTGCATCGGCAGGTGGTTATCGTCGGCCGGGCCGAGCTGATCGGCCGCGATGAGGTGGCGGAGTACTTCCGAAGCCGGCCGCATGGCTCGCAGCTGGGCGCGTGGGCGAGTGAGCAGTCAACGGTGATCGACGGCCGGTCCGGTCTCGAGGATCGGCAGGCACGCCTGCAGGAGCAGTATCCCGAGGGCTCCGAGGTGCCCATCCCGGCATTCTGGGGCGGCTGGCTGATCCGTCCCGAGACGGTGGAGTTCTGGCAGGGCCGTGAGTCGCGGCTGCATGATCGGCTGCAGTTCCGCGCTCGGAGGGTCGGGGCGGCCCTTGACGATGCCGCGGCGTGGACGGTGGAACGGCTGTCCCCGTAGTACAAGCGAAGCGCGGAGTAGGTTGCCGGACGTGAGCCGCCTGTTCGCCGATCTGACGCCGCTGCGTGTCAGTGCGGCCTATCGGCGGCTGTGGGCGTCGCTCGGCATCAGCAACATCGGCCAGCAGATGACGTCGGTCGCGGTCGGACTGCAGGTATGGGACATCACCCACTCGAGCCTGATGGTCGGGCTGGTCGGCCTGTGCCAGCTCGTGCCGCTCGTCGGGTTCGGTCTTTACGGTGGCACGTTGTCGGATGCCTTCGACCGCCGCAAGGTGGGGCTCATCTCCGCAGCCGGTCTCTGGGTCTGCTCGATGGCCTTCCTCGCGCAGGCACTGCTGCAGGCGAACTCCGTAGGCGTGCTCTACGTGATCATCGCGGTGCAGTCGGCGTTCTTCGCGGTTGGCAATCCGGCACGGCAGTCGATCATTCCGCGCATCGTCCCGCCGGAGCTGCTGCCGGCCGCGAACGCGCTGGGCATGATCACCTGGAACCTGGGCTTCACTCTCGGACCGGTGCTCGGCGGCATCCTGGTCGCAGTAACCGGCACGGTCACCACCGCGTATGCCGTCGACGTCGTGGCCTTCGGCATCGTCGTCTGGGCGATGTTCCGGCTGCCCAGCCTGCCGCCGATCGTGACACCGGGTGTCGAACGGCCACGAGCCGGCTGGGCGGCCGTGCGCGAGGGATTCGCCTTCCTGAAGGGGAAGATGAACCTGCAGATGACGTTCTACGAGGACATCGTCGCAATGGTGTTCGGCATGCCGCGGGCGCTCTTCCCAGCGATCGCGGCTAACTGGTACGGCGGCTCGACGCGCGATGTCGCACTCGTGCTCGGCTTGCTGTCGGCAGCTCCGGCCGCGGGCGCGTTGGTGTCGGGTGTGTTCTCCGGACCGCTCGGGCATGTGCGCATGCAGGGACGGGCCATCGTGTACGCCATCGTCGTGTGGGGTCTGGCGATCACCGCCTTCGGGCTGGTGCGCTGGCTGCCACTCGCCCTGCTGCTGCTCGCCTTCGCTGGTGCTGCTGACAACGTCTCCGCGGTGTTCCGCACGACGATCCTTCAGGCGGCGACGCCGGATGAGTTCCGCGGGCGCCTGCAGGGCGTGTTCACGGTCGTGGTCGCCGGTGGGCCACGGCTGGGCGACGTCGAGGCCGGGGCGGTAGCGGCAGTTGCGGGAGAGGCCTTCTCGGTGATTTCCGGTGGTCTGGCGTGTGTGGGCCTGGCGATCGGGCTCGCGGCGAAGTTCCCGGGCTTCCTGCGCTACGACGCCCGCCATCCCGTCCCCTGACGGGCCGGCCGGACGTCAGGGGTGGGGGAAGATGGTGTCGAGCATCGCGGTGATCTCTTCGGGTGGCACGGCCTTGGAGTAGAGGAAGCCCTGCGCGCTCGGACAGCCGACGGAGCGAAGCACCCGGGCCTGCTCCTCGTGTTCGACGCCCTCTGCTGTTACCGACAGGCCCAGGACGTCGGCGAGGGCGACGATGGCCTTCACCAGTCGAAGGTCGTACTCACTGCTGATCATGTCCGTGATGAAGCTCCGGTCGATCTTCAGAAGGTCGATCGGATAGGAGCGCAGGGTTGACAGTGAGGCAAAGCCGGTCCCGAAGTCATCCAGGGCGATGGTGGCCCCCCGTGAGCGAATACCGTCGAGGTTGGCATGCACGGTGGGGGTGTTGTGCAGCAGGGCGGTCTCGGTGAGTTCAATGCACAGTCTCGTGGGGTCAGCACCGCTGTCGGAAATGATGGAGTCGAAGGATTCCAGCAGCCCGGTCTCGGCCACTTGGAGAGCGCTGACGTTTACGCGAACGGACAGTGGCCTGCCGGGTCGGTCCCTGACCCAGGCGGCCGCCTGGGCGCATGCCTGCCCCAGCACCCAGGTGCCGATGTCGAGGACCAAGCCGGTCTCTTCGGCGATCTCGATGAACCGGCTGGCCGGGTAGATGTCACCGTCGGGGTGGCGCCAGCGCAGGAGGGCCTCGACGGCGACTACCGATCCGGTGGCGAGGTCGATCTCTGGTTGGTACCAGACGACGAACTCGTCGCGCTCAAGAGCGCGCCGGAGGTCGCCCTCGATGGACAGGCGCAGGGCGACGGTAAGACGCAACTCCTCGTTGAACACCGCCACGCGGTCGCGTCCGCCCTCCTTGGCGACGTACATGGCGGTATCGGCCTCGCGAACCAGATCGTCGGCGACGCTCGACGACGTCGAGACGGCAATCCCGATACTGGCTGTCACGAAGAACTCGGCTCCCTGTGACTGGAAAGGGGCGCGCAGTTCCGCCACGATTCGCGATGCTGCCCGCACCGCCTCGGTCGGGTCGTCGATCTCGCGCATGACCACGATGAACTCGTCACCACCCGGCCGAGCCACGAGGTCACCTGCCCGCACGGTCGAACTGATGCGCTGGGCAACGGCAATGAGGAGTTCATCACCTGCGGCATGGCCGAGCGTGTCGTTGATGTTCTTGAATCGGTCCAGATCGATCATCAGCACTGCGGTGGGCTTGCCCGACCGCTGCCGTGCGTACAGAGCGCGGGTGATGTCGTCAGCAAGCTCAAGTCGGTTGGCGAGGCCGGTGAGGGGGTCGTGGGCGGCCAGGTGGATCAGATCCTCCTCCGCTTTGACACGGTCGGTGATATCCAGAACTTGCGCAACGAAATACCAGATGGAGTCGTCGGGATGGCGGACCGCGGCCAGCGAGAGCTCGACCCAGATGACCTGACCGGTTGCGGTCACGAAACGAGTATCGCGGCGGGAGGCCTCCGTGCGTCCTTCAAGGAATTCGAATACCAGACTCAGATCCGCCTCCTGTTCATCCAGGTGAGTCAGCTCGAACATCGTTAGTGTCGCGATTTCCTCGGGTCTCCACCCGACCATGGCGCACAGTGCTGGGTTGACCCGTTGGATCTGGCCCTCAGGGGAGATCAGCATCATGCCGATCGCCGAGCTCTCCATCGCGAACCGGAAGCGCGCCTCCTCCGCCAGTTCCTGCTCAGCGAGCTTGATGCTGGTGATGTCGCGGGCTGCGGCGAACACGCCGACGACGTCGCCGTGCTCGTCGCGGTACACGGATGCGTTGTAGA
>CAIVQM010000124.1 GCA_903908025.1 uncultured bacterium | reverse complement strand
CGCCCCACGCTGCTGTCAAACGGATAACGTCGCGAACACCTAATCGGCCATCGTCGGGAGGCCTCACCAGTGAGTAGCACATCGCCTGCAACCGTGGACCTCGCTGAGGAGTTCATGGAGCGCCGCACGCCTCTGCAGCGATTGCAGGGTGTCCTCCACAAGTACCCCTACCTCAGCCCCCTCATCGTCTTGGTCGTCGCGATGACGATCTTCTACCTGGTCAACCACCGCTTCCTGCTGCCCGGCAACCTGTCGTTCCTGACGCAGCAGACCGTGATCGTCGGGACCCTCGCGATCGCGCAGACCCTGATCATCCTGACCGCCGGCATCGACCTGAGCATCGGCGCGATCATGGTGTTCAGCGAGATGGTCATGGCCAATCTGGCCGTCTCCACAACCGCATCGAACGTCCTACCGATCGCCGGCCAGAACCCGTGGTTGGCCATCGGCGCTGGCATCCTCGCCGGCATCCTGTGCGGCGCGCTGAACGGCGCTCTGATAGTCCGGTTCAATCTGCCACCGTTCATCGTCACCCTCGGCACGTTCTCGATCTTCACGGCCATCACCCTGATCCTGTTCAAGGCCCGCACGATCCAGGGCCCGGAGATCCCCGACCAGCTGAAGTGGCTGGGCACCGCGATCAAGATCGGGGACTTCCAGCTGCTCTACGGCGTCATCCTCATGCTGATCATGTACGGGGTCTTCATGTACATCCTGAAGAGCACCGCATGGGGCATGCACATCTACGCCGTGGGCGACGATCCCAATGCTGCTGATCTGTCCGGCATCAACGTCAAGCGCGTGATCTTCAGCGTCTACCTGGTCGCCGGCCTGATCATCGGCATCGCCGGCTGGGTCACCATCGGCCGCGTCGGCTCCGCCAGCCCCAACGTCGATCCGCTGCTGAACCTGGACACCATCACTGCGGTCGTCATCGGCGGTACGTCGCTCTTCGGCGGGCGCGGCACGCTGATCGGTTCACTGATCGGCGCCTTCATCATCACCGTCGTCGAGAACGGCCTGTCACTGGCGGGCCTCGACCAGGCCTACCGCGTCCTCGCGGTCGGCATCCTGGTCATCCTCGCCGTCGCCATCGACCAGTGGATCAGGAAGGTGAAGGGATGACCGACACTTCGATCGTCACGCCGATTCTCTCGGGGAGAGGCCTCGTCAAGTCCTTCGGGCGAGTCGTTGCCCTCAACGGAACCGACCTTGACCTGTTCCCCGGCGAGGTCCTTGCCATCGTCGGGGACAACGGCGCAGGCAAGTCCACGCTGATCAAGTGCTTCTCGGGCGCGCACACTCCCGACGCGGGAGAGATGTTCGTCAGCGGCGAGCAGGTGGAGTTCAAGAGCACGTCCGAGGCCCGCAGGCACGGCGTCGAGACGGTGTTCCAGACCCTCGCGGTCGCACCGGCGCTCGATATCGCCAGCAACCTGTACCTCGGCCGTGAGGTTCGCAAGCCCGGTATCGCCGGGAAGGTGTTCCGCACGCTCGACAAGAAGCGAATGCGCAGGGAGGCGTCCGAGCACCTGAAGAACCTCGGCATCAGCACCCTGCAGAACATCACGCAGGCAGTCGAGACGCTCTCAGGTGGCCAGCGTCAGGCCGTCGCAGTTGCACGAGCGGCCGCGTTCGGCAGCAAGGTGATCATCCTTGACGAGCCCACGGCCGCCCTCGGCGTCAATGAGTCGGCACGCGTGCTCAAGTTGATCCAGGATCTCCGTGACCGCGGGATCCCGGTCATCCTCATCTCGCACAACATGCCGCAGGTGTTCGAGGTCGCCGACCGCATCCAGGTAGCCCGACTCGGCAGGCGCGCAGCCGTGGTCACGCCACGGACGCACTCCATGAACGATGTCGTGGCGATCATGACGGGCGCCATGACGGTGCCCGAGGAGGAGCAGCAGCTCACCCCAGTGCGCTGATCCGTTTCTCCCGCAACACGGACAAATGGCGAGGACCGGGCCCATCGGGCTCGGTCCTCGCCATTTGTCCCCCTGCGTGCCGTAAGGCCGTTCGCGGGGCTGCCAGACTTGCGCGATGGCGCCCAACTCGACGTGGGGAGTGACTCCACGCGACAGCATCGACCGGGAGTGTGCCCGCCGGGGGCGCGCATCAGTTGTCAGCGGGTGCCGCGCCCTGCTTCGCGGGAATCAGGCAGATCCCGACCTGCTGCTCGCGCTCGGTGGTCCTGCGGCCCATGCGTTCCTCGACGACCCTGATCG
>CAIVQM010000123.1 GCA_903908025.1 uncultured bacterium | reverse complement strand
TCGCTGTCGGAGCGAGCCTCGTAGAGATCTCACGACTGGAACGAGGCATAAACCACGACCCAAACCTCGCCCTGCGCTACCGCGACTGGATCACACAGCAAGAAGCCGCCTCATGAGCCATTGACACCAATAGGAGCATCAGTGGCGCCGTAACTGGTCACGGACCGCCGTCGCCGGGTCCCTCATCCGAAGGGCCACCGAACTCCGGGCGGGCCACGATCTCGATCCGATCGGCGGCCCCGCACCAGCGGCAGACCACCGACTCGATCGTCTCGGCGAGCACCTCGCGCTCCTCGACCGCAGACTCCCCCGCCATCGACGCGTGCCAGAACTCGCGGACCCGGGTGGTGCGGGTCACGTCGAAGCGCGTGAGGTTGCCACAGTGCGCGCAGCGCCAGCGCGAGCGGTCGTCGGGGATCACGGCGGAATCGGTCACGTCCCGACCCTACCCACCCGAGTTCGCGGTGGTCACCGGCATCGGCGGGCACGGATCCCAGATGGGTCCAGGCGTGGCGTCCTGCAGCCGCGTCAGCGCACCGTTGAGCGCCACAGGGGTTACCGAGGAACCGGACCCGGTGAACGGCTCGTCCAGCGCCGTCAGTGTCCCGATCGTCACCAAGAGCACGATGCTGACGGCGATGATCGACATGCGCACGAGCCAGCGCCGATCCCCCAGGTGAAAGGCCAGCAGGCCGATGAAGACGAAGGTGCAGACCCAGATGATGATCCAGATCGCCAGCGGGATATCAGGCTGTGTGTAGAGCAGTCGAGCCTGCCGGGCTTTGGAGACATCCAGTGAGTCCTGGACGATGAAGTACTGGTAGCCGCTCCGCGCATCGGTGTCGTAGGAGAGCGCCTCGACATCGGACTGCACCCGAGCCTCCCAGGCATTGGTGGTCGATGACCCGGTGAGGTCCTTGTTCTCGCCCGACGTCCAGTCGTCCGTTGCCGACGACCTCATCAGGCAGACGAGATCGCGCCGCAGAAGATCACGCTCGGCCTGACTGAACGGGCTGGCCGACTTGAAGAGCGAACTTGACGCGACGGCCTCGTCACGCGCGGCATTGCGGGCATCGCCGAAGTGCTGGACGGAGAAGATCAGCAGCAGGCCGAGCAGGATGCCGAAGGCACCTCCGATGAACCCGATCGTCTCGCCGAGGCGGCCCATATCGCTACGGTCGACCACGCCGTCGGCGCCACCGGACGCCACCCGACGATGGAGCCACAGCCCAACGGCCGCGCCGGCGAGGATGCAGGCCAGCAGGACGGCCTCGTTGAGGAGCAGGGACCACGTCATGGCCGTACTGTGCCAGCCACGATCCGCTAGCGGGCACCGGCCGCGCCTGACGCGCCGTGTCAGCCCGCTCGCCTAGCGTCAGGGCCGTGGATTCCTCCGGAGATGCGCGGGCGAGCACAGCCACGCAGATCAGCTTCGCCGACCTCGGCACGCCGCTGGCCGATGTCACGTTCGTCGTCGTCGACCTCGAGACCACCGGGGGCGCACCCGTCGACGCGGGCATCACGGAGATCGGCGCCGTCAAGGTGCGCGGCGGCGAGGTGATCGGGGAATTCCAGACCCTCGTCAATCCGGGGCAGCCGATCCCGCCCTTCGTGGCGGCTCTGACCGGCATCACCGATGCCCTCGTCGCGACGGCGCCGACCCTCGGGGCCGCACTTCCGTCCTTCCTCGAGTTCGCCCGGGGCAGCGTGCTGGTTGCCCACAACGCCCCCTACGACGTCGGCTTCCTCAAGGGCGCCTGCGCCAAGCTCGGACAGGTGTGGCCCGAGCCCACCATCGTCGACACGGCACGGATCGCGCGCGTCGCCCTGCATCGCGACGAGGTGCCGAACTGCAAGCTCGGCACGCTCGCCGCCCACTTCCGGGCCACCGTGACCCCCACCCATCGGGCCTTCGACGATGCCCGCGCCACGGCCGATGTCCTGCACGCCCTCATCGGCCGGGCCGGCGATCTCGGGGTCAGCACCCTGGAGGACCTGCAGGCGTTCACCTCCCGCATCAGCACGGCCCAGCGCACCAAGCGCCACCTGGCCCAGGGCCTGCCCGACTCCCCCGGCGTCTATGTGTTCCAGGACGCCCAGGGCGTGGCCCTGTATGTCGGCACCTCGAAGAACATCCGCACCCGCGTACGCACCTACTTCACCGCGTCCGAGCAGCGCCGACGGATGGCGGAGATGGTCCGCATCGCGGAGCGCGTCGTCCCGATCGTCTGCGCCACCACCCTCGAAGCCCGGGTCCGCGAGCTGCGGATCATCGCGGCCGAGCAGCCGCGCTACAACGTCCGCTCACGCCGGCCCGATTCGCAGACCTGGCTGAAGCTCACTGACGAGCCCGCTCCCCGGCTCGTCAGCACCCGCACCGTCTCCGATGACCAGGCAGCCGGCGCCCGCTACCTCGGACCGTTCACGTCCCGTGCAGCGGCCGAGGCAGCGACCGAGGCGCTGCTGCTCGCCTACCCCCTGCGCACCTGCACCACGCGCATCGCCCGCAAGCCGCGGTCACTGGCCGCGGGCTGCGCCCTGGCCGAACTCGGCCGCTGCCTCGCCCCGTGCATGGCCGAGGGCGACCGCTCGGCATACGACACCCTCGTCGACAACGTTCGCGTCGCGATGTCGGGCGATGTGCGCGAGGTGGCAGTCGCCGTCGAGTACCGCATGGCCCGGCTCGCCGAGGAGGAGCGCTTCGAGGAGGCTGCCGTCTGGCGCGAGCGGCTCGGCCACCTGGTCGAGGCCAGCGTGCGCACCCACCGGCTCGCAATGCTCGCTGGCACCCCTGAACTCGTCGCCGCCGTCCCGACCCCGGACCAGGGCTGGGATATCCATGTCGTGCGCTACGGCCGGCTCGCCGCAGCCGGGCACGCCCCAGCCGGCACCGCACCGCGCCCGATTGTCGATGCCCTGGTCGCCACCGCCGAGCACGTCGAACCCGCCGCCGCCCCCAAGCCTGCCGGCCTGTCAGAGGAGACCCTCGAACTCCTGCGCTGGCTCGAATCCGACGGCGTGCGACTGGTCCGGTCCGACCGACCCCTCGCCCTGCCCCTGAACTGCGGTGGCAGCCTCGTCACGCGCCTCGGTGCCGTCCGCCGAGCAGCACAGCGGGCTGCCGCGGGCGACGACTACCGAACGGTTGCCGATGCCAGCCGACCCCGCGGTCCGGTCGATGCCCGACCGGTGAGCCGGATCCTCAGCGCCTGAGCTCGCGGGTGACGGCGATCCAGCCGTTCAACAGGTCGAGGGCAGCGCCGCTCTCACGCACGCCCCGCGCCTGCTCCAACTGATCGCCGATCCGCTCCAGGAGTGGGCGATCGTCAACCGGACGGCCCTCCGCAGCGCACACCGCAGCATCATGGGCGACCAGCGCCGCAGCGGCGTTGACCGTCACCGCGTCGCGGATCGCCTCGACCCGCTCGGCATCCGGTCCGGCCGCGGATCCGGGGGCGAGGGTCGCGAGCAGCAGTTCGGCATTGCGCGCACTCTCGCCACCACGCAGCAGTTCGCGATCGGTGTGCGGGATGCCCAGATCGACCGCGTCGATGACGCTCTCGCGGACCGGCCCAAGGGTCGCATCCCAGACGCGGGTGGGCCCGGCAGTCGAGATCTCGTCAAGCCCGTCCTCGCCGCGCACCACGATGGCCCGCACGCCGCGACGGCTCAGGACATCGGCCATCACTGGAGCCAGGCTCACGTTGGCGCAGCCGATGAGTGCTGCCGGGGCCCCGCCCGGGTTTGTGAGGGGACCCAGGATGTTGAACACCGTCGGAATCCCCAACTCGCGGCGAGTCGGCCCCGCATGCCTCATCGCGGGGTGATGGGTCTGGGCGAAGCAGAATCCGATGCCTGCTCGGCGCACGCTCGTGACCACGTCGGCCGGGGCCAGGTCGATGACCACGCCCAGTTGCTCGAGCACATCGGCCGTGCCGGTCGACGACGACGCCGCGCGGTTGCCGTGCTTGACCACCGGAGCACCCGCCGCCGCGCAGAGGAGAGCGGCCATCGTCGAGATATTGACGGTGTGGGCCTGATCCCCGCCCGTGCCCACGACATCGAGGGTCACAGGTGAGCCCGCCGCCCCGAAGTCCAGCAGGCGCGCGTGCTGGAGCATGACCGAGACCAGGGCGTCGACCTCACCAGCCGTCTCGCCCTTGGCCCGCAGCGCGGTGACAAAGCCGGCGACCTGAGCGGGGGTGGCGGTACCGCTGAGGATCTCGCCCATCGCCCAGGCAGCCCAGGCGGGATCGAGCTCCTCCTGGGCCAGCAGCCGTGTCAGCACCGACGGCCAGGTCGGATCGATCCCCGACGGCCTGCCGATCACGGGGGTGGCCACGGGGTGGTCAGGCGGTGGTGGCGAGCGCGACCCGGCGGCGGAGCACCTTGGACACGGAATCCGCCAGGGTGATGGCATCGATCGGATGCCCTACCACGGCGTCGGCCCTTGACCAGGTCGCCAGCCAGGCGTCCTGCGGGCGGCCGACGAGCACGAGGATCGGCGGGCACTGGTAGATCTCGTCCTTGAGCTGGCGGCAGATCCCCATGCCACCGGCCGGCGCGGCCTCGCCGTCGAGGATGAGCAGGTCGAAGCGGCCCTTGTCAGCCTGGGAGATCACAACCGGCTCGGTCGCGCACTCGACGTAGACGAGGGCCGGCAGATCGGTCGCGGGTCGGCGTCCGAGCGCAGCCAGCACCTGCTGGCGCGTCGTGCGGTCGTCGCTGTAGACAAGCACCTTCAGGGTCGGCTCGGGGGCCGGCTCCGGGGTCTCGTCGAGCAACTCGTCGACCATCTCGTTGGGCGTCATCTCGGGGGTCATTTCG
>CAIVQM010000122.1 GCA_903908025.1 uncultured bacterium | reverse complement strand
CTGAACATGGCGCTGGGGGCCAACGCGACCTCAGCGGACATCCAGATTCCTGGCGTCACCTCGCAGGTTCTTGAGAACCTCCAGATGAACGCAGAGACTATGGCTGATGGAGTCATTCAGGCTTGTGAGGGAATCAGCCCTTGCAAGGTTGATGTGCTTTGGGGGGCACGTGCACTCGCATTCGACAAGATCAAGCCCGACTTCTTCAACGCCAAGTTGAAGGACTACCCGGACATCAAGGTTGTGTGTGAGACGGATGCCTTCTACACGCAGGATATGGGACGCACGCAGGCGGCCGACTGCCTCCAGGCCCACCCAGATCTGAACGTCATCGCCTCGCAGGCCGACGAATCGACCCGCGGAGCAGAAAAGGCCATCACGGCAGCGGGTAAGACCTTCGGACTCGGAGCTGGTGACATCAAGCTCACTGGCTCATACGCGAGTCAGTACGGGGTCCAGCAGGTACGTGACGGTAAGTGGCTGATGACAGTGAACAATCGCCCCGAGTCCGTGGGCCGTACCGGAGTTCGTCTTGCTCTGCTGGCGTCCTCGGGCCAGACGGTGCCGACGGTTGTCTGGCAGGAGGACCTTGATGGCGCGCCGCAGGAGCTTGACAAGGCGGCGCTCGATGCGAATCCGGGTCTCAAGGGGCAGTGGCAGGGCTAGATTGCCCCGCCATTACGTGATGAACGAAGACCGACACCTGTACGCAGGAGGGCTCAGTACATGGCATTGACACTCTCACAGGATGGACCCCTCGTCCGCCTGTCGGGAATCACGAAGTCCTTTGGGGCAGCTCGCGCGCTGGATGATGTGAGCTTCGATATCGGACGGGGCCGTGTGCATGCGCTTGTCGGTGAGAACGGAGCAGGCAAGTCCACTCTAGGGAAGATCCTGGGTGGCGCCCTCCCCCCCGATCACGGTGAACTCGTGGTCGGGGGGGAATCCGTCCGGTACGGCCGCCCTCATGATGCGCTGAATGACGGCATAGCGATCATGCAGCAGGAGATCTCCCTGGCACCCGACCTGACTGTCGCCGAGAACGTCCTCTTAGGTCGTGAGCCTAGAAGGTGGGGCATCGTCAACCGGGCGAAGCTACTCGGCGCATTCTCGGAACTGCGTGACCGAACGGGCTTTGAACTCAACGGGAACGACATCGTGTCGGATTTGCCGCTGTCTAAGCAGCAGCAGGTTGAAATCCTCCGAGCAGTCGCGCGCGATGCCCGTCTGATTGTCATGGACGAACCGACTGCGGCGCTGGAAGCATCTGATGCGCGACGACTGCACGAGGTTGTGCGCAGTCTGCGTGACTCGGGCGTCTCTGTCGTTTACGTGTCGCACTTCCTTCAGGAAGTACTGGAACTGGCAGACGACGTAACCATCATGCGAAATGGTCGTCACGTAAGTACCGAACCCGCTGACGGATTGTCTGTGGACAGGCTCATCTTTGGAATGCTCGGCCGCAACCTGGATGGGATGTTTCCGGACATACCCCGGCCCACGCCAGCCCAGAGTCCGTTGCTTGACGTAAAGGATCTTCAGGTTCCAGGTAGCGTGCGCGGGGTAAGTATCACGCTAAACCCGGGCGAGGTCGTAGGGCTCTACGGCCTTGTCGGGAGTGGCCGTTCCGAAGTCGCACTCTCGCTCTTCGGTGCGATACCAGGTGCTTCCTTCACAGCGACGCTTGATGGCAATGCCTACCAACCGAAATCCCCCAGCGCCGCGCTTGCCAGTGGCGTCTGTGTTCTGCCCGAGAGCAGAAAGGACCAAGGGCTGTTCCTCGGCATGGATCAACTTCGCAACACAAGTATGAATGTTGCCCGCTCTTTCGTGCGTCGAGGGCTGCTATCGCACCGGGCGGAGAGGGCCGCGGTTGCGCTGGCGCTTGCGGATGTGGAAGTCGATCGCATTGAGCTTGCATCAGATGTCGCGAACCTCTCAGGCGGTAATCAGCAGAAGGTGCTTCTTGCGAAGTGCCTCATGGTCAAGCCGATGGTTTTGATACTCGACGAGCCCACCCGCGGCGTGGATGTCGGAGCACGAAGATCGATCTACGAGAAGATCGGCCACTTGGTGGCCTCGGGGATGGGTCTCGTCGTCATCTCATCTGATATCGAAGAGGTCACGCGGCTCTCTCATCGGGTGTACGTGATGCACGACGGCAGCGTCATGGGTGAATTCGTCAGCAGCGACAACCATGACGACATCCTCAACGCTGCATTCGGAATCGCACCACCGGACAAGAGGGGCATTCGAACATGACCGCATTCTCAGAGAGGGCGGCGAAGCACCGCTCCTTGTGGATTAACGATCGAGGGATCGTCCCGGTCATCATCGTCCTCTTCATTGCGCTGACTCTGTTCGCGCCGAATTTCTTCTCCTCGGCGAATTTCCTCAACATCCTCGATCAGAATGCTCCGTTGATGTTGGTTGCCATGGGGACCACGTTTGTCATCATTGCTGGGGGATTCGATCTCTCGTCAGGACAGATCCTCAGCTTGTGCGGCGTCCTCGGCGCGAAGTTCGCACTCGTATTCCAGAATCCATTCCTAGGCGTCGTGCTTGCCATCCTGATGGGTATTCCCATTGGCATGGTGAATGGCCTCTTGGTCGGTCGTCTCAAGGTGAATTCATTTCTAGCAACGCTGGCCACCGGGTTCGTCATGGGAGGGCTTGCGCTCGCTGTGACGCAGGGTTTCAGCCTCGATCTGTCCAGTAGCGCCAACTTCGGTTTCCTCGGTGCCGGCCGCGTTGGCTCGATACCGAACAGCGTCATTCTGTGTGTCGTGGCGTTCCTCGTTCTGGGTCTCGTCTTGTCGCGCACGGTCTTCGGACGTCATGTCCTGGCAGTTGGTAGCAATCCGGAATCAGCTCGCCTTTCAGGGGTGCCGGTCGAACGCATCCGAGTAGTGGTATTCGCCATCGGTGGGCTCTTAGCCGCCATGGGGGGACTTGTTGTTGTCACGCGCACTGGTGTCGGGAACGTGTACGGCTCGGCGAATAGCATCACTCTGAGTGCAATTGCGGCGGTAGTCATCGGCGGGACCAGCATTAGGGGTGGTCGAGGCGCAATCTGGCGCACCGTTCTCGGAGTACTCCTGCTGGCGTTGCTGCAGAACGCATTCAACCTGATGAGTATCCAGCCGTATTGGCAACAAATCGTCTCTGGCTTGATCATCCTCGGTGCCGTCATTTTGAACACGAAATCCTCCCGTGAGTAGTGCCGAGAGCGCACCTCCGTTGCGCCGATCCATTGACATATAACATCGAAGTACATAGGATAAAACGAGTCATGTTGCGGGTCGCGCACTCCGCGGAGCCTGCAACCACCCCACTCACAATTCGCGAGGAGTTGCGACATGGCAGTCGAGGTAGCAGAAGCGCTTGAAGCAGCTATTGGCGAATTGCGCACGGCGCTTGGCACCGAGTACGTCATGACGGACTTTCATCAGCGGGCGATTCGCACCACGAACACGAGTCCGATGGGACTTCATCAGTGGAAGGACCTGCTCCCGGACGTTGTCGTCATGCCGGCCAGCACCGCGCAGGTCGCTGCTGTCGTCAAGATCGCTAACAAGTTCCTGATTCCCATCACGCCGCGGGGAGCTGGGGCGGGACTCGCAGATGGTGCCACGCCGATGAAGCGCGGGATCATCGTCGACATCAAGCGCATGTGCGACATTCTCGAAATCGATGACGAAGACATGACCGTGACGGTTCAGCCTGGGATCAACATGCAGGAACTCAATAAGGTCCTGCGTCCGTTGAATGTCTGGTTCCCGGACGATCCGGCCTCATACCCGGTGAACGTCCTTGGGGGGCGCATCGGCGCGGGTGGATGGAGCCTGCTCGGCACGGGATATGGGCATGTTCCCGACCTCGTGTGCTCAATGGAGGTCGTGACCCCAACAGGCGACATCATCCGAGTGGGTGCCGGAGGTGGACGCAAGATTCGTAAGTCCAGCGTTGGCTACCGGCTGAAGGATCTGTTTATCGGACATCAGGGGACGCTGGGTATCTGCACGGAAGTCACTCTCGACCTAGCACCGCGTCCGCAGGCACAGTTGCCCGTTTTCTTCGCCACCCGGTCTTGGGAGGACGCACACCGGATGACTCTGGCGTTCAACAGGAGCGGAATACGGTGCCTCTCCGGTGTCGTGATGTTCGATGAAGCAAAGGTTGAGTTCCTGCGGCGAGATGACGAAGCCTGGATACCGCTGCCGGAATGGGTCAACAGTGCGGTGGCGACGATTTGCTATGGGACCAGTGTGGAGTTGGAGGCTGTGAAGAGCAGCATCTTCGACATTGGCGCTGCCAACGGCGGCGTCTACATGGGCCAGGAAATCTCCGAGGGTGACTGGGCGAGTCGTCACGACCGCTACCACCTTGCCTACCACGGTCGCTCGGACGGAACCATCCGACTGATGTCGTGGAGTTGCGAGGATGCTGCCATCACATGGTCTCAGCTCCCCACGGTGAAGAGGCGCTGGTACGAGATCGCCGAGGCACTGGTCGCCAAGCACCCCGAGCATTTCGATATTTGGGGGATGTTCATGTACACGGGAAACCCCTTCCGCCCGTGGGGTGACTTCCTCACCGAGATTGACATCGGGGTGAACGAACTGGAAATGACGCCCGAGATCTGGGCTGACTGGGTGGAGGCGAAGACCCAGATTGCCAGAGTATCCGTGGAGTGCGGGGGCTCAGTATCGGCCGCTCACGGCGGAACGAGAGAGGGCGAAGTTGACGTGGCCTGCTACGAGGAACTCAAGGACGGCCAGTTTGACCTCATGAAACGAATCAAGAAGATGCTCGACCCGAACAACATCATGAACCCAGGCAAGTACCACCTCGATGAGGCATATGAGGACGAGGAGACCGCATGAGTCAGCAGCTGAGCTCCAAACCGTTCTATGACGAGAAGATCGAGGGAACGATCATCCCGCTTCCTCTCATCAAGGACTGCTACGCGGTCTTCGCTTGCCGGCACAAGTTCTGCCGCGAAGTCTGCCCCGTCTATCAGGACGATCGCGACGAGTCGCACACGTCATACGGGTTTCACACCGCTTTGCTCGGGATCTCACAGGGCATGGGTGAACTCGCTGACATTCGTGAGACCATCACCAACTGTTTGGAGTGTGGCGCTTGTGAACTTCGCTGCCCGAACACCCTTTTCGGCGGCGACTTCTACGGTGCGTCAACGACGACCGTGGACCTGGTGCGCAAGGTACGCCGCGACCTCGTCGCGTCCGAGATCGGCTTCGAGAAGTACGAGGAAATCGTTGCCACGGTGGATCGATACATTGCCTACTTCGAGGGACCCGAGGGGGACCTAACGAAGTGGGCGGACGGCCTCAACCTAGCTACGTCCGGCGAGACGATGCTCTTCGTCGACTACTTCAACGCATTCGAGACAACGGACATACCCCGAAACGCCGCCAAGATCCTGACCGCTGCCGGTGTGGACTTCGGGATCCTCCCGCGGCCAGGCGCGACCCTGGGCGAGCTACTCGACGTCAACCTTGAGACATTCGTCGAGATGGGCCGCCACAATGTTGCCGCATTGGAGCAGGCCGGTGCCAAGCGCGTCATCATCATCAACCCACACGACTACACATACTTCACGCGTGACTACACGACGCACATCGGTGAACTGCCCTTCGAAGTAGTTTTCATCACCGACGTGCTAGAGGAATTGACAAACAATGGACAGATCGTCTTCGGCGAGGCGACGGCGAGCGAGGTATTCAGCAAGGTGAGCTATCACGACCCCTGCACCCTCAACAAGATCTGCGGCATCACCGAGTCTCCGCGCTCAATCATCGGCAAGTTGCCGGGAGTTACGTACATCGACGTGACACCTGTTGAGCAGTGGAGTTACTGCTGCGGTAAGGGGAACGCGAGCTTCAAGACGCTCCACCCTGATACCTCATACAAGATCGGTGCCAAGCGCCTTCAGGCCGCTGCGGACCTTGGAGTCTCGCAGCTGGTTCTTGCCTGTCCCCACTGCAAGGACCAGCTCACAGACGTTGGGGCCCGGTCGGGCGTCGCGATTGAGCCCGTCCACATTCTGACTCTCGTCGCGCAGGCAATGGGATTGGACTGATGGTCATGGAGACCTCCAGCCAGAAGGGGAATCAGCGATGACCGAACAGGCGATTTGGAAGGACGGTCACTGGGAGGTGGCGCCCGCGGTACGCGGCGAGAACGTACCTCTGCCATACCAGCTTATGAACTCTCCCGAGCGAGATCGCATCATCGCTCAGCGACATAGGTACCTCGAGTACATGCATGACCACTTCGCAGATTCGTTGATCCAGCCGCCGGAAGGCGTGGAGCAAATTGAGTCGGAGCACGGTCCACACTGACCCACGCACGGACGGAGATTCACCGATGCGCATTCTTGTATGCGTTAAGCACGTCCCTGACACGACCGAAATCCGATTCGATCCGGTCACAAAGGAACTGAGACTGCGACAGGCTCCCACCAAGATCAACAACTACGACGAACATGCTCTTGAAGCGGCCGTGCGGCTAAGGGAGCAGCTAGGCGCCGAAGTCGTGATTGCCTGTATCGGGCCCGAGGAAGCCGGTAAGACGATGAAGACGGCCGTAGCAGCAGGCGCTGATCGTGCCGTACTCGTGACAGGACCATGGGCAGGCGAAATCGATCCAGCCGGGACCGCGGCGCTTCTCGCAGGGCTTGCTCGCACGCAGGGACCTTTCGATCTCATCTTGAGCGGTGACGTCTCGGAAGATGGCTATCACTCCCTTGTTCCTGGGATTTTGGCGGCTGCGCTCGACTCGCCATTCCTTCGGGGGGTGACAGGTCTTACGGCCGATGGAGCTAGCGTCCTCGTGGATCGGCAAACTGATGGCGTTGAGGAGACTTACCGAGTGAGGCTTCCGGCGGTGTTGTCGGTTTCGAGTTCACTTAACGAGCCTCGCACCGTCACCACGCTTCAGGTCATGAAGGTCTCGATGAGCAAGGTTGCGACTCTGAATGCCAGCGATGTCGGCCTCGACGACGCGCTGTTTCAGCCCCAAGCAGCTGCCACGCGGATTGTGGGAATTCGGCCGGCGGCGCAGCCTCGCAGACAGGAAGTCCTCACAGGGGAGCCGGACGACGTTGTCCAGAAGCTCATCTCCAATCTCGAGAATGCAGGAGTTCTTTCATGAGTCGAGCTCTAGTCGTGACCCAACCTGATCTGGATGCGTCAAGGCTTGTCGGCCTCGCGCGATCCATCGCTGAGGAGGTTCACGCCATCGTTGTCGCGGATGCAGCGGGCACCGCCATTGAAGAGCCAAACACCGACGGTACGACTGCCATCGGCGGCCCTGCGCTTGAGACGGCCGAAGGGGTTGCTGATGCCCTGGCTGCTGCCGCTGCGGAGCAGGGAGCCGACATCATCGTGCTTCCGGCGACTCATCGCTTTCGCGAGATAACCGCGCTATTGACCGCCCGACTGGACGGGGCTTGCGCTCCTGAAACGATCTCGGCCAGCCGATCCAGCGAGGGAATCACCGCTGACCGACTGGCGTACGGGGGTGTCGCGATCGTGACCGTGCTCCTCCAGCGCGCACACGTTCTCTTGACGGCAGCCGTCGACATCCGCGCCACTGCTTCGGGATCTGAAGTTGCCGTGAAGCCTTGTCTGCTTCCCATGCCGGCGGGAAAGGAACTGATGTCGCGGGTGGCGCTGGATCAGACGGGTGACCTGTCCAGCGCTGAGCGGATCGTCTCCTTCGGTCGAGGCGTGCGCAGTCGAGAGGACGTAGCGATGATTGGCAGACTCTCGGAGGCCCTAGGCGCCGATCTCGGATGCTCCCGACCTATCGTCGAGGATCTGCGATGGCTCGAACTTCCGCATCAGGTCGGGCTAACCGGCACGACCGTCAAGCCCGCCCTCTATTTTGCGGTGGGCATATCCGGTCAGATCCAGCACTTAGTAGGGATGCGGGACAGCAAGTACATCGTTGCCATCAACAACAATCCAAACGCACCCATATTTGAGGCCTCAGATCTTGCAGTAGTCGGGGATCTGTATGAGATTGTGCCCAGGCTGGTGGAGGCGTTGGCAGCGCGAACGGCATAACTGGTGGATAGCGAACTCATTGGCCCACCAGTCCGCGATTTCATGCCGGGGCTGCCTGGTTGGCTTCCGATGGTGCTCTATGTGGCTCTAGTCCCCAGCGTTATCGTGTTCGGCTGGCTCTTCAAGAGGCGCATCGAGCGGTCTGGAACGTCCGTGCGGCAGGCATTCAGCGGGCTTTCCGCTGCCGTGCGCGCCGACCCTGGACTCGTGGGACGTCGAGTTCTTGGCGACGTCTTCGGCCAGAAGCGGGTTCGCCGTGACCGGCTAGGTTCATGCCTTCATCTGCTGATCTTCGGATCCTTTGCGGCTCTGCTCGTCGGGACCAGTCTCATTGCCGTCGAACACGACTTCACCGAACCGCTCTTTAACTACACCTTCCTCCACGGCTGGTTCTACCTCGGATACGAGGTGGTGCTCGACACTGCAGCTCTCGCCCTCATCGCTGGCACAGCGCTTGCAATGTGGCGGCGATATCACCTCAAGCCGACCCATCTGGGTGGCCGCCGGTCGATCCACCTTGTATACGGCCTTCTCTTGTACTTCAGCGTTAGCGGGCTTCTCCTTGAGGCACTCCGCCTCCTAACTCATCCGGTGCCGTGGGGTGGATGGTCGTATGCCGGGCACACGATTTCTGTCGTGCTCAAGCCGATCTTGGGAACGCATGCGGTTGGGGCGTACGAGACCATCTGGGCTCTACATGTGATCGTCGTCTTTGCGGTCATCGCCGTGGTACCGCTGTTGATGCTCGACCACATCCTGATCCTGCCAATCAATATCGCTTTGCAGGCCGCCCGTCAGCCAGGCGCTCTTCGCACGCCATTCGACCTGCCGTCGATTATCGCCTCGGATGGCGATCTCGATGGGATCAAGTCCGGTTTCGGCAGTCCATCGGAACTATCGTGGGACCGCCGCTTCATGTTGGATGCCTGCATTGACTGCGGACGCTGCGAAGCCGTGTGTCCGGCCCAGGCCGCGGGGCGCGATCTCTCGCCGAGACTGTTGATCCAGGCTCTCGGTGCAGATCTGCGGACGAATGTCGGGGAGGGGCAGCCCCCTGAACAGGATGTCTTCGTACGTGGCGTCCTTACCGAAGCCACTGCTTGGTCGTGCCTTTCATGCGGCGCATGTGCACAAGAGTGCCCCGCCATCATTGATCAGCCAGGCACCATCGTCGAACTGCGGCGCCACCTTGTTGAGGGAGGCAGGGTCGACGAGCGCCAGGCCGCCCTGCTCTCGGGTTTGGAGCGGAACAACAACCCCCTCGGCCTACCTTCCTACCAGCGCTCTGACTGGCTGGCCGAGATGGGCGTGCCAACTGTTTCCGAGGCCCCCGACGCTGAGTATCTCTACTGGATCGGCTGTATGGCCTCTTACGATCAAAGGGCAAGAGGCGTGGCGATAGCCATGATTCGGATTCTGCGCTACGCGGGTATCTCATTTGCCGTACTGGGCAACGAAGAGCGATGCCTGGGGGAGAGCCAGCGCAAGCTTGGTGATGAGGCGGGGTTCCAGGTCCGGGCCATGGAGAATATCGAGACGTTTCGTGCACACAACATCCGTAAAGTACTGACGCATTGCCCTCATTGCATGTCGACTCTCGAGAAGGACTACCCGCAGTTTGGGTCCGACATGGAGATTGTGCATCACAGCGCTTTGCTGGCTGACCTGATTGCGGAAGGGCGCGTACCTAACCCCGCGTCTGGGGCCACCGGGAAGTTGACCTATCACGACCCATGCAATCTGGGTCGGCTCAGCGGCGTCTACGAGCCCCCGCGTCAGGTAGCGAAGTTCGCTGCCGGCGAGGACTTCGTCGAACTCGAGCAGTCGCGTGACAAGTCTTTCTGTTGTGGCGCCGGTGGGGCCAACTACTTCTACAAGGTTCCCGAGGAAAGGACCGTGTCGGGCCTTCGCCTTCTGCAAATCACAGCGGTCGGAGCCGATACTGTTGCGACGGCCTGCCCGTTCTGTCTTGGCATGCTTGAGGACGCAGCCAGTTCCTCAACTGGCGACAAGCCGCCACCGAAGATCGCTGATCTCGCGGAACTTGTTGCGGCGGGGCTGCCTGCCGAGGAATCAGCCGGGCCTATCGGCTCGTAGTGGACAGTTGCCGCGCAGACATCCCGCTGACCTGTGAGAGTTCGGCCTCGCTGGGAGTGATGCCTGCATGGCCGAATGCGGTTCAGTCGGAGTTCTGCCGAGGTGTGGTCACAGTTCCGCAAGGCGGCTCTGCGTCGGCGACGTCAAGGGAGTTCTGGACGACGGCAGCTGGTCGGTGATGTCTGTGGCTCACGTGGCGCGCATCAGCAGACCAAGTGGGACCGGTGAGGTTCCCGGTATTCGGCCCCTGAGTAGCGGCTTGCCCACGACTCTTGTCCAGTTCGACGTCGGGTTCGCACCGAAGGACCTCGGTGTTGGGCTGACGGAAGTGGCGTGCCTACCGTGCGTCATCTGTCGTGCTAAGAGGGTCGGGAGAGGGGCGTCCCAGAATTCCCCCGTTTCCCCCAGAATTGGGGGAATGCGCTACTCTTGGTGACGACGCGGAAGGGTCAAACATGTTGCTAAGTAACGCTATTCGGGCCATGTCAGAGGCTCCGAATGGATGCACCTGTGGAACTCATAATCTGGTCGTCGTCGGTTCGAGCCCGACCCGCCCCACTCCTTGCGTGTGTAGT
>CAIVQM010000121.1 GCA_903908025.1 uncultured bacterium | reverse complement strand
GGGCTGCGCTGGCGAAGCCGAGCCAGGTGTGGCGGTTGCCGGCCCAGCACCAGCCGACCTTGGGAGCGTCCCGGTTCGCACGGCCGTCGCGGCCTGTTCCGCCGCTGATCCAGATTGCCGGTGTGCGGGCGTCGAGGCGGGTGCCCTTGGGCTTGCGCGAGGCTATGCACATGAAGCAGTAGTTGGCTTGAAGCTGACCGGGTTCTTGCAGGAGCCAGCTGATGCCCTCGTTGACGGTGAGTGGGCTGCGGCCTCGTGCGCGGATTTCGGGTAGGGCTTCGTCCGGGCTCCAGTTGGACATGTCGTCTCCGCGCTCCAGTCCTTGCACGAGGTACAGGGGCTGGTCGGGGATCGTGATTTCCGGCAGCGGGATGAAGTCGTCGAGGTCAATCATGTCGACCACGACGAATCCCGGTTTGCCGGCTCGGCTCAACAGAGGCGCTAGTCGGCTGGCCGGAACGAGCGATGGGTGAATGGCGATGATCCCCTGATCGACATTCGGTAGGACCGCAGCGAAGGCGCGGAACGAGCCTTCGCTCAGGCCGGCGAGATGGTGGACCTCCAGCTCGACAAGGCGGTCCATCTGGCTTGCGAGGTCCATCGACTTCTCCGTACTTCATGCCGGCTACTCGCGTATGTAGACCGCGACGGCGGACGCGGCCGGATCGAAGGAATCCGTTCAACCTACGAGACGTTGTACGCGTGGTCCAAATCGTCCGGTCGTACTGGTGTCATGTCACGTGAGGCGGGGAGCGGCGATCCGCTGGGCGCCACCCGAACCCCAACTGGCCGAACGCATCCAATCTCGCATAGCGCGTAGGGTGACGAGCCGATGAAGACATGCAGTGAGAGGAAGCTTCCATGAGTGATCAGGCAGGCACGAACCCCGATGACGCCGTGCGGCGGCTGGATGCGTCCTTGGATGCGGAGTACGAGTCACCGCTCCGCGATGCGGGCGGAAGTCTGATCGACGTCAACGCCCTCGCGGTCGACGCCTCGGATGCGACTCTCGACGACAGCGATGTCGAACTCACCCTCGGGCAGGATGACGACGTCCTCCCGAGCGGGGATGCCGACCCTCGCTGATTCCGTGGCGCCGGGTGAAGGCGATGGTCAGACCACGTGAATGGTGTGCTCCTCCTCCCTCCTTTGCATCTTCTGATCTCTGCATTGGGGCTGTCGCGCGTCGAAAGCCCATGATACCATCGATGGTATGTCTTGGGGGACGGTCGAACTTGAGCCGGAGGTCCGGGACTGGCTCGAAGAGAGCTTCGGGGCGCCCAGTTCGGTCATGCAGCGTTCTACATCGACCTGTCGCAACAGGCGATCCGCATCACCTGCTGGATCGCTCACGGCCGACGGATCATCTTGCTGACGGTCTTCACCAAGACCAAGGACAGGGATCGAGCGCAGGTTGCCCGCGCGAAGAAGGCGATGCTGGCCTGCATCGAGGCCAAGCACATCGTGGATGAGGAGCAGTGATGGCACGCACGTCCTGGGATGACCTCAAGGCCGCACGGGCGGGCGACTCCGCAGTCGAAGCCGCATACGCCGCAGCCAAGCTCGCCTTCGATTTGGGGGAGCAGGTGCGGGGCCTGCGCGAGGAGCGTGGCTGGAGCCAGCGCGATCTCGCCAAGTTGACTGGAATGACCCAGCCGGCGATCGCCCGCTTCGAGGCAGGTGGCACTACGCCGACGCTGCCGATCCTTGAGCGCATTGCCAACGCCTTCGACGCGACCTTGTCCGTTGAACTCAAGCCCAAGGCTGTCGCCTGATCGTCGGAGCGAATGAGAGCGACGCGGGTTGAGGATGTGAACCCCCGGTGACCGGCGAAGGCATGGTGGCCGAGATGGACGCCCCGTCGAGGCGGTGAGCGCCGCGGCGTTTCTGTGCCATAGTGCCCATCGGCTCCGATTTCGGGCGGAGCCCATCCGCACGTGAAGGGAGCCAGGTCGTGATGCGACTTCGCACTGTGGGCTTGACCGTCGCCTCAATGGCGATGCTGGCCGCGTCCATGACTCCGGCGCACGCCGACTCCGATGTGACCGGCTCCGGCTCGTCCGCAGCCCAGGAACCGGCACAGGTGACGGTTCCGCTGCGCATGATGGACGGGCCGCGGCTGGCTGGTCAGAGCGGTGTGGCGGAGATCCGTCTCGGTGGGTCCGCGCCGATCCCTGTCGTCGTCGACACCGGCTTCACCGGGCTGATCCTGTTCCCGAATGCCTGGACGACGAAGCCCGGCGGAGTATCGGTCGGCACCAAGCGCACCAGCGCAGCGATGCCAGGCGGTACGTCGGTCAAGGGTTTCCCGGGCTCGGCCCCCATGACCATTAACGGCGTGACGACGGTCTTCCCGATCCAGTTCGTCTACACGAACTCGGACAGTCCCTTCTTCGACGTGTGGCGCAACGTCGGAGTCCGCGGGCTGATGGGTATCGGCACCAAGGGCAGCGCGGCGATGGTGAATCCGCTGAGTGCCCTGCCCGGTGAGCTCGGCCTGCGCTGGAGCCTGCACCTGGTTCGCGACATGGCGAGCACCGGCGGGCGCAACGGGTCGCTCGTGCTGGGAGCGGAGGCACCGACAGAACCGTCGCTCGTCTACCAGCTGCCGTACATCGGCGAGAACGTGAACGGCGCCGCGATGTGGAACGACCACGCGGCGAATGGCTGCTGGAAGTTCGGGGCAACGCCTGAGGCGTGCGTCCCGACGACATTCGACTCGGCATTCACGACGATGCGGATCGTGGGCCGGCAGTTCGGTCGGGTGCCGCAGGACTCCCGCGGCATGGTTCGTCCGGGTACGCGCATCGGTCTCGCCGCTGAGGGCAGTGCCTTCACCGGCTGGTCCATCACGGCTGGCCGGAGCGCATCGGCCAATCTGGCCCAGGTGATCTCCTCCGGCAAGCCGGCCGTGAACACCGGAAATGCTCCCTTCTTCGACTTCACCGTGACCTATAACGTGGCGACCGGCCGCGTGTACCTCAGTGACCCCATCCGAAAGGCAGGTCGGTAATGACTGACAAGACGATGAGCGGCGGACTGAGTCGCCGCACCCTCCTGCAGGCGGCAGGCGCTGCCGCGGCGGGAGCCGTGGCGGTGGGCATGACCTCGTCCTCGGCCGAGGCCGCGCCGATGCTCAAGCCCTTCCAGCCCCGGGGCCGACTCCGGCGCCGCCCGAACTTCCTCATCATCATGATGGACGAGCAGCGCACCGCACCCGTGTACGAGACCCCCGAGCTGCAGGAATGGCGTCAGGCGAACCTGACGGGCCAGGAGTTCATCCGGCGCAACGGCTTCGAGTTCACCCAGCACCACATCATGTCCACGGCGTGTCAGCCGAGCCGGGCATCCATCTTCACCGGGCAGTTCCCGTCGCTCCACGGCGTGGCGCAGACCTCGGGTGCGGCAAAGCTTGATGTCGAGAGCGACCTCTTCTGGCTCGACCCGACGACCGTCCCCACCCTCGGCAGCTGGTTCCGTGCGGCGGGCTACGACACGTACTGGAAGGGGAAGTGGCACGTCAGTGACGCAGACCTCTACCAGCCGGGCTCCTACAACCGCCTGCCGTCGTACACCGACAATGGCGACCGGGACGCCTACCTGGAAGACATCTACCTCGAGGCCGGGATGCTCGAGCGGTACGGCTTCACCGGCTTCATCGGCCCGGAGCCCACGGGCAGTAACCCGCTGAACTCGGGGTCATCGGGCGGGCCGGGCGGCCGCGGCCGCGACGACGTGTACGCCGAGATCAGCGTCGACCAACTGCGGACGCTGCGCAGCGCCAAGAACCCCTGGGTCATGGTGTCGTCGTTCGTCAACCCGCACGACATCACGCTGTGGGGTGACCTGTCGGTCGCCTCCGACGCGGCCGGCAATGCGGGCGCATTCCACATGCTGAACCAGCTTGCCGGCTCCAACGTGCCCTCGAACCTCTTCGGGCCGCTCTACGACGCGTCGTCGCGCGAGAACCTCAGCACCAAGCCCACGGCTCAGGCGAGCTATGTCGCGGCGTACACGCAGGGCTTCCAGCCGCATAGCAACGGCAACCCGTACCACCGGTTCTACTACCAGCTGCAGAAGGAGGTCGACAGGCACGTCAGCACAGTGATGGATGCGCTGACCAACGACCGGAACATGTACCGCGACACGATCGTCATCTACCTCTCCGACCATGGCGAGGTGCTGGGCGCGCACGGCGGCATGTTCCAGAAGTGGCACAACGCCTATGACGAGATGGTGCGGGTGCCGTTCATCTTCCACAACCCGCAGCTGTTCGCCGGCCATCAGGAGACTGACATCCTGACCAGCCACGCCGACCTCATCCCGACGATGCTCGGCCTCGCTGGGCTCGACGAGTTGTCGTTGGCGAGGGAACTGCACAAGACGCACACGCAGGTGCGCCGTCTGGTGGGTCGCGATCTCTCTGGCGTCCTCCTCGGGGAGGACGACGGCAGCAGTCTGCGAGACGATCCGGTCTTCTTCATGACCGACGACCAGATCTTCAAGGGTCGCACCGCGGTGGGCATGCTGGGCTTCACCTACCAGCCTGTCGCTCAGCCCGGCAGCGTCGAGACGGTCATCGCCTACCTGCCCACTGGCCCGGCCGGTGCCAAGCAGCGCTGGAAGTACTCCCGCTACTGGGACAACCCCGCCACGTGGACCACGCCGGGCACGATGGACATCGAGACGTACGTCCCGGGACTGATCAGCGCTCCCGGTCCGCGGGTGGCGACGACGACCGTAAAGACCATGGCCCCGACGAACGGGCAGGTCGGGCCGGCGCCGGATCAGTTCGAGATGTACAACGTGACCGTGGACCCGGCCGAACTCACCAACCTGGCGGGCAACAGCGACTATGCGGCCCAGCAGCAGGTGCTCGCCAAGATGCTCGAGGTCGAGAGTTCGACCAAGCTCCTGCAGCCGCAGATGGCGCCCTGGGCGAATGGCTCGTCCCAGCAGTTCCCCTTCGCGGACAGCTAGCCGACGGTTGAAGGCCGCCTGATTCGTCAGGCGGCCTGGTACCAGACGCGTGCTGCACGGCTGTGTGCCAGCAGCAGCATGATCGCGGTGAACGCCACGAGGATGATCGCCTGCTCATTGACGAAGATCGTCAGCAGGAGATCGCCGGCAGCGATGAACCACATCGCGAGGATGGCAAGCCGGGAATGCCGAGTCGTCAGCACGGAGACGGCGACGTGCGCACCGCCGAGGACGACAGCGAGGGCGAGCACCGGCAGTACATCCGGATCCCCGGAGGTCACGGCCAGCACGGCACGGCTGAGCCAGAACAGCACCCCGATTCCCGCAAGGACGTGCAGGGCGATGATGGATGCGGGTGCTCGCGTCGATGTCACGTGCCGAGTATCGGGCAGGACGAGCTCCACGCCTAACCGATCAACCTCGTCCCCGTGCCAATCCTCCTAGGATTCACCCATGACCAAGGGCCGGCTCGAGGCGTTCAGCGACGCTGTCATCGCCATCATCATGACGATCATGGTGCTCGAGCTTCGGCCACCGGAGGGCACAGAGTTGGCGGACTTGCAGCCGCTGGTCCCGTCGTTCCTGGCTTACGTCCTCAGTTTCGCCTTCCTGGGCATCTACTGGAACAACCACCACCATCTGCTGCAGGCGACCAAGCGTGTCAACGGCGCGGTCCTGTGGGCGAACCTCAACCTGCTGCTGTGGCTGTCGCTCCTGCCCTTCGCAACTGGCTGGTTGGGTGAGAACCACAGTGCGACGACGCCTGCGGTGGCGTATGGATTCGTGCTGCTGCTCGCGGGAGTCGCCTACTTCATCCTCGAGAAGACGATCGTCGCCGCGCAGGAGGAGGGGTCCGTCATCGCCGACGCGATCGGTGACGACCGCAAGGGGCGCATCACCCTCGTCGTCATCATCCTGGGCATCATCGCGTCCTTCTTCAACGCCTTCGTGGGGGAGGCCCTCTACCTCGTGGTGGCGATCATCTGGCTGGTCCCCGACCGGCGCATCGAGCGCGCGCTGGACCGCGACAACGCCTGACGACCACCGCACCGAGCGGAACTGGGGTTGCAGCGTGGGCGGGGAGTTGTTTGAACACCTGGTTTCCGGCCGGTGTCTGAAGCTCGGGTACGGATGTGTCAATCATCTAGCGGGACACCGGCATGCTCGCGGAGCATCATCATGAGTAGGTTTCGCGATCCAAGGGGGATCTGATGCGCAGGACCGTCGCTTGTGCTGTCTTCGCCGGTGTGTTGCTGGGATCACTTGCAGGCGTGCCTGCGAGTGCGGAGACGAGATACGCGTCGCCACCCACATCTACCGATCTGACCACTGCGTCGAATGCGCTCATGCGACCGGCTGACCTCACGGGTGTTCTCGCTAGCGGGACCACGTCGAAGGACGCCTACCGAGTGGGCTACAACAACCCACCTGGCGGGCAGGATCCACTGCCGATCTGCTCATCAGGCCCCGGGTACAACCCGTTGCCGATCCCCGGTGATTCGGCGGTCGGATATGCGGCCACATATGGCACCGTCACCCAGGACGTCTACCGGTACGCGAGTGCCGACGTCGCGCAGCGGGTGTGGTCACGTCTGAACACCAAGATCCCGGCAACGTGCAGTGGCTCCTTCCAGGACGATGACGGACGCTCGACACTGTCGTCCACACAGCTGCCCGGCGTCAGCGGCGGGCCACAGGGTTGGGGCGTCTCGGATGTCACCCCGTCTTCAGCCAAGTACTCGGCTGTCCTTCTGGTTGGCGATGCCATCCAGATGGTGAGCTACACCGAGCAGCGGTCGTCCCTGCCCCGCGGTGCCGTGGCCGCGATCGATCAGCTGGGCACCTCGTTGGCTGGCCGCTGGGTCAATCGCGCAACGGCGCCAATGACTCAGGACGCCACCCTCACCACGGCCCAGACCGTCATGCTCACGCCCGCTGATGTTCCGCCGACATTGCCGGTGGAGTCGCCAGCGACGGGCGGCTGGAGTGACTTCACCTCGTACACGCCCGAGGTCTACCTGTTCGGCTGCTTCGGCGTGCTGGAGAATCTGCAGGCGAAGGCCTCGTACACCGTGGGCATGGGTGGATCGGGCGACATCTTCCCCGGCGTCGGCTCGCTTGGGCAGCAGATCTACGACTTCGGGTCGGCTGATGCGGCGCGCAAGGCCTGGACACGCCTGACCAAGGCGATGGCTGCCTGCTCGGAGAACGCGGATGTCGCCATTCCCGCAACCGGTGACTTCAGCCGCCAGGTGCATGGGGTCTCGCCGTTGTCCTTCGACGGCGTGCCCGGACTGTGGTCGCGTCAGCTCGACCGGGCCGATGAGTCGCAGGGCCAGTGCTCGAATGCGAGCGGGCCGACGCCGTGTGATTCGTTCACGGTGAAGTCGTACACCCTGTACCTGCTCGTCGACGGCACCATCCAGAGCGTCGGATACTCAACCGGCGTACTGGCATTGCGCCAGGTCAAGCTCGATCAACTGTCCGTGAACACGCTGGCGGAGGAGCTCGCGAACCGGTGGGTGCAGGGCTGAGTCGCAGCGCACGTGGGGAAGTGGAGTCCGTAGGCGTCCGATCGCATCGTTCATCGTACTTGTGCGATGAACGCAATACTGCGATGATAGCAGGGTGGCTGAAATCGAGTTGCTCGACGAGATTTCCGATTGGCTCGACACGCTCAGCTACGCGGAGCATGACCGAGTAGTGATCCTGATCGACAGGTTGGCCGACCTTGGCTCCCGAGTTCGGATGTCTTTGTCTCGAAGTCTGGGGCAAGGGCAATTCGAACTGCGCTTCACGGTCGGGCCAACTGCACGTCGGATTACTTACCGATTCACGCAGGACGACCGAATAGTTCTGTTGACAACGTTTCGCAAGCAACGAAACAACGAGCGGGAAGAGATCGATCGAGCGCGCAAGGCAGCCATGGTGGATGCCGTGGACAATCCCTGAGAAGAGGAAGAACGATGGCGAATCACTCGCGTTGGGAAGACACCAAGGCCAAGCGCCCGCAGGTCTCGGCGGGGGCGAGGTCAGCTCTCGAGGATAGTTTCGCTCTCGCGCAGATGATCTACGACCTGCGCACGGGGGCCGGCCTGAGCCAGCGGGAGCTTGCCGAGCGTATGGGTACCACGCAGTCGGTGATCTCCCGTTTGGAGGAGGGCGGAGGCAGCGGCAATCGTGTCGACACTCTCGCGCGAGTTGCCGTCGCACTCGGGCGCCACCTGATCATCTCGTTCCCCGAAAGCGTTCCGGCCAAGCTGAAGGATGCCGTTCAGGTCGCGTGATGACAACCAACCAAGACCGGATCGTGATCGTAGGAGCGGGCCTGTCGGGTCTGGCGACCGCACTGGATGTGGCGTTGCGAGGTGGTCAGGCACTGGTGCTCGAATCCAGCGACATGATCGGTGGTGCCGCGGCGTACTCAGGCGGAATGGTCTGGGTGGGGGCCAATCACGTCGAAGAGCGCGAGGGGATCGACGATGATCTCGATCGCGCGGAGGCATATGTCCGTGCTCTCACGGAGGAGCATCCGGAACTGCTCGACGAGCAGGCGATGCTGGCGTGGCTGCAGGCCGCTCCGGAGGCGATGCGCCACTGGGAGGACGTAGGCGCAATTCAGTGGGAGATCATTCCCGACCTGGCCGACTATCACGACGAAGCGCCCGGTGCGCTCGATGTCGGCCGTTACCTGACGAATGCGGTGATCGACGGATCCGTGCTCGGTGAGTGGCGTCAACTGCTACGCATCAGCCCCAACTTCCCCGTCGGCATGACGTATGCGCAGATGCACGTGAAGGGTCGTCGGTCGTCGACCATGGCGGCAGGCCCGTCGAGTGTCGAGGACGACCAGATCGCCCAGCACGCAGGAGTGCCGGCATTCGGTCGGACCGACGTCGAGGCGGTCGCCAGCGGAGACGACGATCCGTTGACATTCGGAACGGGTGTGGTTGCAAGTTTCCTTGCTCGGGTCCTGCGGGAACCGGGTATCGAGATTCGGCTCTCGTCTCCGGTAACGGAACTCATCGCGGATCATGACGGTGCCGTCGTCGGTGTGCTGTGCTCGGGCCCGGACGGTGTTGAGCGGATCGACGGACCGGTCGTCCTTGCGACAAGCACCTACGACTGGGATCCCGACCTGGTCCGTGAGTTCCTCGGGCTTGAGCCGGAGGACTTCAGCAGTCTGGCCCCTACGAGTGTTGCGGGCACCGGCATCACGATGGCGCGTAACGTCGGTGCTGCCGTCGCCACCGTCCCTCCGACGAGCATCCCCATCGTGCCGGGCTGGGCGGCCCACAACGAGACGGGCGTATCGAACGGTCCGGAGTATGCGCTGCCGCACTGCATGATGGTTGATTCCAGCGGGAGTCGTTTCTGCGATGACTCCTACTGGGTGGGCATCGTGCGCGGCGCACTCAATCCTGACGATCGACACCTGCCGTTCTACCTCATCTGGGATGAGCAGCATCATGCGAAGTACGGCCTGGGCCTGACGCCGCCAGGAGGCGCCTACCCCTCGGACATCGTCAAGTCGGCCAGCAGCCTCGTTGAGCTCGGTGCACTCCTCGGTATCGACGGCGAAGCATTGACGGCGACGGCTGAGCGCTTCAGTGCGGGAGCGCGCGTCGGGCTCGACCCGGAGTTCGGTCGTGGCACCGTGCGGTTCGTACAGCGCTTCTGCGGCGATCCGGGTCACACGCCCAGCCCCGTGCTCGGACCGATCGACGAGCCCCCGTACTTCGGCACCCGCCTGAAGTTTGTCGGAACGGGCATCGGCTCCAGCGGCGTGCATGCCGATGGGCACGGTCGGGTGCTCAACGAGCTCGGCAATCCGATCCCCGGGCTGTACGCGGTCGGGTCGGTTGCGGCACTGACGACGATGGGCAGCGGTTACAACAGCGGCTTCGCCCTGAGCCGGGGGCTGACGATCGCTCGGTTCGTCGCCGCGGAGCTCGTGCCCTGACGGGGGTGGCGGGCTCGGGCTGTCAGGGGGTCTGTCCTGCTGCGAAGACACTTCGGTAGCCGCAGTGCTGGCACACCCGGGCATCTTCGGGAATCTGCGCCTTGCAGTCGGGACAGGCTCGCGTCGTCTTTCGGATTCGTGACAGGCGCGCGGTGATCGCGCGTGACTCGACGGCGCCACCCGATGCATCCAGGCAATGCCGGCAGTAGGACTCGAGGCGGGTGGCCTCCTTGGCCGTACCGCCGCTTGCTGTTGCCTCGATGCTTGTTGCGAGTTCCGTGAGCAGCCGCAGCGTCTCCGCGTCTCCGTGGAGCAGCGCGGTCTCCGCAGCGTGCCAACCGGCGCGCAGCGCCCGCCGCAGGTGGCCGGCAGCGAAGTGCGTCTGCGCCTTCGTCAGATCATCGGAGGAAGTCATGGGAACTGCATCGTAGGTGTTCTGACTCGCGTGCTTCCGTCACCGCTGGGCGAATCCCGAGTGCGCGGTTCCAGCGGGCACCCTAGGACTCGGCTGGTCGCTCGACGCTGGGGTCGAGCACGCCCTGAGCAGCTTTCGAGCCGCTTCGTCCGCCACCGTGGCCGCGCAGGAGGTAGGCCAGCCCGACGGCTGCGATGGCGCCGAGCAATGGGCCGGTGAGGTAGACCCAAATCGCGTGCAGGTCGGCTCCCACCAGGTTCGGACCCAGCGTTCGGGCCGCGTTCATCGACGCCCCCGACAAGGGCGCCGCCCACAGGCCGGCGAGAGCGATGTATCCGCCGACACCGATCGCCGCGGAGATTCCGATGTTCTGGGCGCCGGATGCCGTGCCGAGGATCACGCTGACCAGGCCGAAGGTGAGAAGCGCCTCCGTCGCGAAGGCGGTGACCTCGCTGGTCGACGCACCCGGGTAACTGCCGCCGATGGACGCGCTGACTCCGACGAGCCACTGCAGAGTCGCGGCGGCGGCGATGGCGGCGGCAAACTGCACGACGATGTAGCCGGGCACGCGATGCCACGGGAAGTCGCCGCGCAGGGCGAACGCGATGCTGACGCCGGGGTTGAGGTGGGCACCGCCAACCTTGCCCATGAACATGATGATCGCCATCACCATGAGCGCCGGGGCAACGACCGCAGCCGTGAGCGTCACGGTGTTCGGATACTTCGCACCGACCATGGGTGCGCCAGCTGCGACGAGAACGAGGAAGAACGTGCCCACGGCCTCGGACACGAGGCGCCGCCACTCCTGCTTCGGGTCGTCGAAGTCGGTGATGCGCTCGACCTCGGCATCCCACCTCTGCGCCAGGCGATCACCGGTGTTATCAACCACAGTCGGCTACTTCTTCGCTGCCGTGCTCGGGTAGTCGATCAGGCGGCAGGGGATCTGCTCGTTCTCGCTCAAGTGGTAGCTCGTGCAGACGCGGTGGTACCCGTCGGCGATGATCGGGCGGATGCCCTTGGCATCGTCGCCTCGCACCATGAGCACGGGCGAGAGTCGGTCGCCGGCCTTGACCTTGGCCAGGTCGCGAATGACCGACGGGTCGCTCTTGGGGAGCAGGGGCAGGTCCGCGGCGCGGAGCACGTCCTTGGCGGGGTGCAGCTCGATCGGGGACTTCTTCAGCTGCTGGGCAACCTTCTTGGCATTTGCTGCCGTGGTCAGCAGGGACAGGAACGACTGAGCGGCCGGGTAGTCGTGCCCGTCCGGCTCGGTCTTCCAGATCTCGCTCGGGGTCTCGACGACGGGCAGATCGGTGGGCGTAGTGGCGGACTTCTTCTTGCTGGCCATGGAACCTCCTGGGAACCGGTTGCTGTCGCGCGGCGCGAGACCAGTGTCTCGCAGACGGTGGGCCGAGTGTTGCTCAGGAGGCGTGCGCTCGTTGATGAGTCGGCGTTGGCCCGGCGCGGGTGGCGCGGTTGACGGCGGCGTTCACGCGGGCTGCGGCGTTCAGCATCATCCGGTATCGAGCCTCACGGACGTCGTCGGGGACGAACGTGCGGTCGGCGTGACGTTGGCGCATATCGTCAATCCGTTCGCGTGGGTCGGCGCCCATCCCGTTCGCTCCCGCGCGCAGGTCGCTGAAGGTGATGATGTCGTCGCCGTCGCCCGGATGACGCTCGAGCAATGACATGTGCTGCTGGACTCCGTAGTAGGGGGCCAGGACAGCAGCGTGCGAGTGATGGGCGACCATCAGCACCACGGACTCGGGCCAGCCCTCCCGGGCCAGGAACAGTGCGCCGTCCAAGGGATGGAAGCCGGTGCGGCAGAGGTCGGGGGCGTATCCGATGTCGTGCAGCCAGGCGGCCGCGACGACTCTCTCGGGCTGTTCGATGCCCAGCGCACCGGCAGCCATCCCGGCGATCAGTCCGGCACCGCGCACATGCTCCAGCCGGCGCGGATCGCTGGCGAGCAGGGTGTGGGCTAGGGCCTGAGCATCGCGCACCAAGGGGTTCAGCGATATGGGCGTTGCCATCAACACCTCGCTCAGGGAATCCGACGCCACCTCCGACAGTGGCGTAACTCAGGTGTACCACCGCGAGCAGTTTTGCGCTAGTCGGAGGGCGGGCCGGTTCTTCGACGGATGTTCACCCTGCGGGCCTTGCCGTTTCCCCGTCGGGGCGCTGTGGTGGTGTAAGTCACCATAAGGAGGGTTATCTGATGTCAATGAAACTGGATCTCATCTGGCAGGACGATGACGCGATCGAGTACCGCGCCGCCTGCATTGACTGTTCATTTCGATCCGCGCCGTTCGATGACGAGGAGATGGCCAGAGCCGCGTGGTTCGGACACGCCTGCGCCGTCGCTGCGGCGTCAGCACCGTGAGCGAATAGCCGAAGTTGCGACGACGTGATTGGCCGCGTCGCGCGCACCCGCGTTGTCCTCAGGACGATGCCACTCCGGACAGGAACGCGTCCACGGAGGCAAGCACGTCCGGGTTCCACATCATGCCGGTCTCCCACGGCTGCCCAGCAAGGTTCGAGATGAAGATGCTGTGGGTTACGGGGAAGGACGCCGACGTGCGGCGCGGCGCGACCTCGGGCGGCAATCCCTCGGCGAGCGCGCTGAAGTTGGTCACCAGCCCGTCATTTGGCCAGAGCTCCGGGTCTCCTCCTTCGGCCTGGAAGAAGGTGCCGCCAACGGTGTACACGGGGATGTCGTCGAGCACACCGATCTGGTAATCGTTCCAGCGGTTCTTACCGACGAGGTAGTGGTAGGTGTTCTCCGGCGACAGGCCCATGTCGCTGTCGAGAGCGTGCGCCTTGAGCTCAGCAGCGAACTTGATGGCGAAGTCCTGCCCCATCAGCGCCGAGTCGGGGATCTCTCCGTAGGCCCAGCGCAGGGGCAGCGTGCCCATCCATGGCGAGGCCAGCGTGGTCAGTGAACGCACCCGCACGGGAATGCCCAGCAGGCCCATCGTGCGAATCGCAGACCGCGAGAAGAGTCCGCCATTGGAGTGCCCGATGAAGTCGACCTCGTCGATGCCGTAGCGCTGATTCAGCAGTTGGATGAAGCGCGTCAGGTGCTCACCGCCAAGATCGATATCAGCCGTGGAGTTGACCGTATACAGCTCGCCGAGGACCTCGGGCTGGTCGCCGAACGGCGCGAAGCTCGCGGGGTCGGCGTCCTGCACGACCCCGCGGCCGTTCTGTGCGGGTGCGGTGAACACCTGGTGGCCGCGCGCGAGCAGGTACTCACGCAGTGCGGTGTTGGTGTTGCCAGCGGCGAGCCCGCTGCCGCACGCCGAGTCGGGAGTGGTGAAGGGGGAGGTGGCATCTCCTCCGCACATCAGCACGACGGCACGCGTCACGGGGTGTCTCCATTCATGGTGAGGATTCGGATGGCTGCTGCAGGATCATTGTGACCTCTGTGGGGGACAGGCCGAAGCCGGGGAGCACGAAGCCCAGAACGGCGTCTGTGAAATCACCTGTGATGCCCGTGGTGACAACGCGTTGGGTGACGAGCCACTCGAGGGTTCCGGCCAGAGTGAGGAATCCGATGCCCTGTGGGTCGGGTGCGAAGCGCCTCGCCTTGATCGCTTCGTCGTAAAGCGCCTGGTAGTCGGGTTCGGTGCCGTTGGGGTATCCCGCGGCGAAGTTGCCGAGGTTGCAGAACGCGCGGGCGACGTGCGGGTGCGAATCCGGCAGGCGCCCGTAGAGGCGCATCGCCATGACGAAGCGGTCGGCGGGGTCCTCGATCGACGTGGTGATGTCGAAGATGTAGTCCTCCCACTCCTGCATGCCCTCAATCGACGCGGCCTCGAAAAGCTCATCCTTGGTAGCGAAGTAGCGGTAGAAGGAGGCACGGCTCACGCCGGCCTGCTTGGTGATGCGATCGATACTGAGGTGAGTGCCCTCGTCGGCCAGAAGGGTCAGCGCGGCCTGCACGATGCTGCTGCGGGTCTTGCGGCTGCGGTCCTGCTGGGCGAGCGCGCGACGACTGACGTCCGAGGTGGTGGCGGAGAGCAGGCGTGCAGGCGTCGTGCGGGACTTGCGTGTCGGCATGTGTGGCCGCACGGAGGAACAGAGCGCATGGGCCTCGCCAGGGTCGACGTCGAGAAGCGTGAGGACGAACTCCGCGACCGCATCGACGCGGTCGGTGCCGTTGTGCGGGTATGCCGTCCGGACCGCGACCAGCCAGCCCGAGCTCCCTGTCACGGTCGCGAAGGCGGCGGCTGGGTCGGCGTCGCCGAACTCGCCGTTCGCGATTCCACGGGCGATCACGCTGTCGATGTGCTCGAGGAAGCTGGTGGCGAAGCCGACCTCGAATCCGCCGGCGCTGCTGAAGGCGGCGGCCAGGGTCGGGTGCAGTTCGGGCATCCTGCCGAAGTACCGCATGCGCAGCGCCAGTTCCTCGCAGGCGCTGGCTGACTCCGGTATCTGCTCGTCGATCCGGCCGTTGAAGTCCGCCAGGGCGTTCGTCATCGCCTCCGTCAGTAGGTCCTGACGCGTTTCGAAGTGCTCATAGAACGTGCCGTGGGCGACATTCGCCCGCTCGGTGATGGAGTCGATGCTGGCATCTGGACCCTCGGCGGCCAAGGACGCGAGTGCACCGTGAAGCAGGGCGGCCCGGGTGCGGACCACGCTGCGGCTGGGGCCTCGTTCGGGAAACGAGGCGGGCAGCGGTGGCTGGTCGGACACGGCACGCCTCCCTGCGGTGGTGCTGCCCCCGACCGGTGATGAACAGGTCACATACTAGACGATAATGTCAAGATTGACGAAAGTGTCACGTTTGGAGTATGTTCGCGGCAACGCACCGAAGGGACCCACATGTCACGCACCTCGATCCCCGCCATCGCGGTTGCCGTTGCCCTCGCCGCATCCGTCATCGCCGCGGCACCTGCCCAGGCGGAGACCGTCAGCGACTTCGACGCGCCCCTCCTGGGTACGACCGCGACACTGCAGACCACCCGGCTCGCGACTGCTGCCGACATCACCTGCTCGGATGCCGCCTGCACGACGGGCATCTTCCGCAAGGTCGCGAGCGGGGGATTCGAGTACTCCTCGGTAGAACTCATACGCGATGCCGGCTACACCCGGCCCGCTGAGTTCCGCCGCGGCATCTCCCAGTCCTGGTACGACGCCACGGCTGCCGATGCTGACTTCGCATACATGACCGTTGCTGTCGGCGAATACGCTGCGGGCTCCGACATGGTTGCCGTTGCAACGTCCATCGCGGCCCTGGGCGGGATCACTCTGAGCCCGACGACGGTCGACGGTGTCGACGTGCTGGTCGGCGAGACAGTCAACGCCAGCGACACCGACAACGAATTCACCGGCTCCGCCTTCAAGTCGGCCGTCGTGCTCGGCACCGACTCGATGGTTCGGACCGCCTGCCAGCTCGGTGGGGCGCAGGTGGAGGCGACGACCTGCACCCTCGCGAACCTCGCGAGACTGGCGGTCCAGGTGTCCAGGCAGCATCCTCTCGCTGCGGTCCCCGGTCAGTCCTCGATCAACCGGCTTCTGCCGACAGCATTCCCCGCCGGAATGCGCCCGCTCGTCCTGGCCAGCGCAACGGCTGAGGATGCGTGGGGCATGTCGATCAGCAATGCGGCACTGCTCGCCGAACTCGACAAGAGCCCCTCCGCGGTGACGCAGTTCACGCTCGCGGGAGCACCACGGATGGCCGTTACGGTCGTCTTCAGTGCCCTCGGCAAGCCGGGAATGGCCAACGGCTTCATCGCCCGGACGTGCCAGTCCAACGCAACGCGGGTATGCAAGACCACCCAGCTGCGCGACGGGCTCGGATACCAGAACCTCTCGTACGACAAGGGCTCGAAGCGGGACAACGCGCGACTGACCTTCTTCGGTGCGGGCAACGGTCGGCTGGTCAGCATGGGCTGTTACAAGCGCAAGCCGACGGTTGGCGCGATGACGGTGAAGGAACAGGCAATGTGCACGACGGCAGCGAAGGCACTTCTCAAGGAGACGGTGAAGCGATGATCAGGGCAACTGCTCGTGGTACGGCAGTTCGGGTTTCGGCGATTGTGGCTGCGATGGCCGTGCTGGCCGGCTGTTCATCGCCGTCCGCACCGGAAGCGGAGCCGGCCACGGCCTCGGCCGCACGCCAGGCGGAGCCGGTTGCCGCGCTGGGATCCGCGGAGAAGGGGTTCCCCGGCAACACGTTCGAGGTACTCGACAAGATCATGCAGGGGACGGAGATCTTCGACGGGCTGCTGTCGTGCTCGACCGAGGCGGGGTGCTTCGGTGATGAGACCCAGACCGAGGTGCTCAAGCAGCTGGCAGAGATCTCCAAGCAGCTGGCAGAGGTGAAGGCGGAGGTTACGGCAGGCATCGCGGCAACCCGTGTGGACATCTCTGCGGGCGCATACGCCGAGGCGGAGACGGCCTACAAGTCGACCTATGGCACTGCCATCGAGCAGGCCAGCGCATCACTCGCGACCATCACCAATCCGCAGGCGACCCTTGACGATCGTGAGTACGAGCTCGAGAGCTTCAAGCTCGAGGCCAAGCAGCTGATGCCGGGAACACCCCAGTCATCGCTCAGTGGCTTCTTCACGCGAATCGCGGGCTCAGGCGAGGAACTCACCCAAGGCGGACTGCTGGGCAGCGCCTGGCGGCTGATCATCGCCAAGGAGCGCGAGCGGCAGGGCGATGCCAAGGGCAACGTGCCGGCCTACCTGCCGTCGTCGTCCATCAACCTGATGTCGCACATGGGGGAGCAGCGGATCGTCGAGGGTTCACAGCTGGTCACCATCCTGCTGGCCTACAGCGTGATCGCCAATCCGACGTTCTATGCAAAGCCGGCGATGCAGAAGCGGCTCACCACGGATCTGCAGGCCATCTGGCGCAATGGCGGCAAGACGTCATCGGCCGGCGTGAAGCCGGTCCAGCCGGGTGCTGCGGCCGTGGTCGCGGCCCTGCCTCGGGCAGTTCCCAACCAGAGCGGGGTCTTCACTGCCGGCCTCGGCATCGACAAGAACGAAGGCCTCCTGGTCCGCAACTTCAGCCCCACGGTCGATACGGCAACGAGGATCGGTCCGATCGTCAATGCGGATGCCGGTTACGCACTGGCCCCGGGGCAGGACAAGTGGCTCTACTACTCCTCCAGCGACGGTCAGCCGCGTCGGGAGATGGCACTGTCGCGTTCCGGCGTGAACTGGAACTTCGACGCATCATCGGGTGCCCTGACGGCGACCGTCCCCCCGCCTTCGTGGGCGGTTGATGCCGATGGCGGGTTCCTGACGCCGATCGTCGAGGCGAACCCGAAGTCCGGGTCGGTCGTCGGCTATGCCCAGGTGGGCAGCGCGACAGCGGCCGCATGGGTACCGGACCCGGCGACCGGTCGAATCGCCCTCAAGAGCAATCCGCAGTTGTGCATGGCCGTAGGCGGTCGCGCAGACACCTTCTGGAACTTCAACAACAACTGGGTCCGTGGGCTTGACGCGGTCGGGTGGCTCTACCCCGAGGGCACCTACCAGGAGTGGGCGACCATCGGCATGCTTCCGCGGATCTCCCTGAAGACCTGTGCGCCGAATCAGCCCGCGCAGCAGTGGTTCCTCGACGGGCCGGTCCCTGCCGATGGCCTGCCGTGGACGAATCCGCAGGCGCTGATCAGCCTGAGTCCCCCCGTCGACCACATGGCCGACTACCCCGCGGCCGACTGGAAGCCGCTGAGCACGGAGAACGTGAACGAGGTATTCGAATACCTCGAGTCGCGCGGCATCAAGGAGCGACTGCTGTTCGATCTCTACGGCTCGCCCACGAGCCCGGCCCAATCGCGGGCACTGCCACCGGTGCTCCATCCGGTCGTGTGGACCACGAGCAAGCGAATCTTCGACGCGGGGGCCAAGGAGTGGCCCAAGTACGAGAACACGAAGTTCGACATGACAGCAGTCGCCTTCCCGAGCGTCGATGAGGCCGGCAAGTCGTCCTTCACGATCCGTCCCTTGGATGGCAAGGGTGCGCTGGACGCGGGTTGGGAGAAGACGACCAAGCCGTGGATCTCAACGGCGGCCATCCTCGGACAGGAGGTTGCACCGTGCGGATTCCTCTTCGAGACCCCGAGCAACTCATACACATGCGCGGTCAAGCAGGCCACGCTGGATACCTGGCTGAGCAAGACCACATCGCTGTTGGCGGATTCGCCGGTGCTGACGGTCCCGGTCCCGGAGAGCGCATCGCCCTCCGCTTCTGCGTCCGCGTCACCCTCAGCGCCAACGTCCGCGTCGGCAACTGCTGAGCCGTCTTCAGTGCCGAGCGGCTTGGCGTCGACGGAGCCGTCGGCAAGTGCGAGCCCGTAGTCAGAGAGGCTGTCCGCTGCCGATGAAGGAGACGTCATGAACAGGCGTCTGGTCGCTGCGGCGATTCCGCTGCTGGGGTGCCTTGCCCTGTTGACGGGGTGTGGGGCCGCTACCGGATACCCATCGGCTGACGGGACAGCGTCGAGTCAGGCCGTGGAGCGGAGCGCAGCTCAGTTGAATCGCACCTGCCCGGAGCGAAGCTCGGCGAACACGGCGTTCACGGTCGTCAACAACCTCAACGTGCCGTTCAGGATGAACACCGACGTGACTGACGAGGATTGCGCGAAGTACTGGTCGGGCATCAGCAACCCCACGGCCTACAACAATCTCTATACCCAGCCGGGCTCAGCGAATGGACCGTTGCGGCTGGAGATCACCCCACAGGCTGCCTACGGCTCGAGCTCGCCTTGGACGGCGACGTTCACGTTGTCGGGGGGCGAAGTGCTGCTGACGGTGCCGTTGCTGATGCATTACCCGAACTCCGGCGTGTGGACTCTCGACGCATTCGACGGAGCGGAGTGGGGGAAGTCGGTTCCGCTGAATCGCATTGGCGACGGCAGGGGAACGATGACCATCTCCGGAACCACCCTGACGTTCAATCTCGCACCTCAGTGAACTGACCTATCCGACTAATCGAAAGGTGTGCAGAGTGAAGTCTTCGAAGTCAGGCAGCTCATTGGCAGTAGTGGGGTTGTCCGCTGCGCTCGTGCTCAGCGCATGCTCCAGTGGTCAGTCGTCCGCTCCATCGCCCAGCGCCAGCGCAACCGCCGCCATCTCCAGGCAGGCCGGTGTGGTGGTGGCAACGCAGGTCTGCTTCAAGAATCACACGGCGGGCGACGTCACGGTGGAGTTCACGAGGAGTGTGCAGCAGCCCGCGCAGACCACGCAGGTCATTCGGCCACCGCAAGGGTGGTGCTCCAGTGTGATTCGGGAACCGCTCAAGACCGATGAGTATGGAACGTTGACGTTCTCGGATGGTTCGGTGGTGGATTGGGCAGTCAACAACCCCTTTATCGGCTGCATCGGCTTCTCAGTCGAGGGCACCAAGATGTGCGTTGATGATGCTTCGAGCGCGCGTGCGGAACTGGTGTCGGGAGGACATGTGTTCCGTGAGATATCAAGCCAAGAGGGCTCGGGCTCGGGAGGCAACAGCGACTATCAGGTGTGGAATGTGGAGATCGTCAGATAGGCATCACCACGTGTGAGTTGGGAAGTGGACTCCCCGAGTGTCGGTTCCGTGACACCGAGTAGCTGCCTTTGGCTATCCCGCTGGGACGAGGGCCATCGTCGGGTACGTGCGATTCGTGCCGGGTGCCGCCTCGTGGGCTCCGTCGCCGCGCACGCACTTGCCGCCCCGGACATTGCCGTCGTTCCAGGCGAGCTTGACGCAGACCTGGTTGGCCAACTGGCCCCAGTAACTGGGGTGAAGGGATTCCTGCACCCAGTAGGGGTGGCCATCGTGCGCCATGGACAGCACGCGGATCGCTGCCACCCACTCGGATCCCAGTACGGCGTCGTGGTCGGTCCATCGTTCGACATCGTTTCGAGCGCCCACCAGATCGACGCCCTTCTCGCACAGTCGATTGCCGACGTAGGCATCCGAGAGGTCTAGGAACTTCACATTGGGGAGACCGGACACCTGGCCGGCGCGTGCGACCGTCCTGTTGATCGTGGCGAGCATGGTGTTGTTGGCGTAGGCAAGGTCGTCGTTGTACATGCCGCACCCACCGGCGGTAACCCTCTGCAGGGTCTCGGGGTAGCGGATCCTGCTCGCTTCCCCGGGAACGGGCGACGGGTAGCTCTGCTGGACCAGGGTCCACTGATCGGGGGAGTAGCCGGCTTCCGTCATGGCATCGTTGATGTTGTCGATTGCGCCGACGATGCTGGTGAGCTGTCGCTCGACATTGGGGGCTTCGAAGAGGGCCTGGATCTCGGGCAGGCGCGAGCACTTCCGCTTCCACAGGATGAAGTTCTGCACGCAGACCTTGACGATGTTGCCGAAGTTGAAGTCATTGCCGCCGATCGACATGACGACCATCTTGATCCGGCCCGGATTCGCGGATGCGAGCCGGTAGAGCTCGGTGGCCTGGCCACGCCAGCCCTGACGCTCATCCTGGTAGAAGTCCAGGCCGGGTTTGAAGTTCGGACCCGTGGCCGACGTGGCCGTCTCGGCACCCGAGCAGGCGAGGTTGACGCTGAGCACCTGTGCGCCAGCCTGCTCGATGTTGATCTCAGCGCTGGCGGAGCGATGGCAGCCGACGATGGATTCCTGATAGCCACCCTGGTCGAAGTACGTATTCGGGTTGGAGTCCGTGCGCCACGCCTCATCGAAGGCGAACGCGTTGCCTGCCCACCGACCGCCTTCGCCGGAGATGTACGAGTCTCCGACCGATACGAGCATCGGATCGGTGCCACCGTAGGTGTCGCCGGGCGGCACGATCTGGATGCTGGGCAGGACCAGGTGGCCGCCAGCGAAGGCCATGTCACCTGAGTAGCTGATGCTCATCGAGTAGGCCCCGGCCGTCATCGTCGAGGTGAACGCACCGGGCACGGTGATGACGACACGTCCATCGGCACCGATGGTCGCCGTGACGGGATCGCACCCGGCGCAGACCGGTCCACCCGGAAGGCCCTGCAACTGTCCGGTGACGGTGCCCGTCGGGGCGCGGCCGTTCAGCTCATCAGGAGCGACGAGGATGGAGACGGTCAACGGCAGCCCCTGCGCGGCGAGGTACGTGTCAGGTCCCTCGTTGCTGATCCTGACGCCCGCCGAGCCACCAAGGAACTGGAAGTCCTGCTCGACGACGGGTGCCGGCAGCCAACGGTCGTCACCGGGCTGACTCGCTGCCACGTGGCAGGTGCCCGACGCGGTGGCGACGATCTGGCTGCCACCGAGCAACGGCAGCATCGTGCAACTGCCGGTCACGGTGAACTCCACGGGAAGCATCGACGTCGCGGACGCATCGAGGGCGACGGCGATGTCCACCGTGGTGTCCGGGATCTCTGCCATCGAGATCGTCTGCGGGAACCGCCCCATGGGCAGGTCCTCCGCTATTGCGGGTCCCGCGACTGCGCTGGCACTGATCAGGCCGATCGTTATGGCGAAGGCGAATGTCGAGCGCATCAGCGAGCCCCTCTCGGACCGCGACCGTTGCCACCGTCCTACTTTGAGGCTAGGCCGCCAGGCGACCGGTTGCGCGCTGTGTGCGGATGGATGCGGAGCGCTCGCTGATGAACGCGAGCGAGCGGGCACCGGCGGGGACGTAGGCCGTAAGTCAAGATCCCGCGTGGGGGCGCGTCATCGTCCATGATCGTCCCGTGCATTCCTTTCCGAAGTCATCGAGTGTGAAGCCATGAGTGTCTACCTGTTCCGCGGTGGATCCGTCCGGACGATGGATGCCTCGAATCCCGTTGCGGAGGCAGTGGTCGTGGCTGATGACCGGATCACGTACGTCGGCACGGAGTCCGGCGCCAGCGAGGTGCTGCCGGAGACGTTCGAGGTGTTCGACCTTGCCGGCGGCATGCTGCTTCCCGGCTTCGTCGATGCTCATGATCACTTCGCCACGTTCGCGATCGCCAAGATGGGTGTGAACCTGTCGGGCATCATCGGACGGAACGCGATCCTCGCGGCCATCCGTCTGTACGTGGAAAGCCAGCCGGCCGACGGCCTGCTGCGTGGTTACGCATGGATGCCCGACTCATTCGCCGAGGGCGGCCCGCGCCGGGAGTGGCTCGACGCGGTCACCGGCGACCGCCCGATGATCCTGTTCTCCGCGGATGCGCACGACCTGTGGTTCAACACCGCCGCGATGAACGCAGCCGGAGTCACCGCGCAGACACCCGATCCGACCCCCGGCACGCAGTATCTCAAGCGGGATGCCGATGGCATGCCCAATGGCTGGGCGGTCGAGGGGGGTCAGCTGCTCGTGACGGTTCCGCTCGGGGTCTACGGGCGTGACGGCGTGCACGCGTCGCAGGAGCTCACGATCTCGAAGGCGCCGGGGTGGGGGATCACCACCTACCTCGAGGCCGGCGCGATTGTCGGTACGCGAAGCAGCGACTCCGAGAGCGTCTATCAGGACCTGATCGACCGCGACAATGCTGGCGAACTGCCACTGCGCATCGTCGGGACGGTATGGACACGCAACGCGTCGGATGATCCGCAGCAGATCGCGGATGAACTCACCGACTGGCACATGCGTCTCCGCTCACCCCATGTGCAGGTGAGTGTCTGCAAGATGTGGTCCGACGGCGTGCTGATGAGCGGAGGCGCGCTCCTGCTGCAGCCCTTCTGCAACGACCCCGGCAGCCATGGCCACATGACGCTGGCGCCGGAGCAGATCGAGGCGACCGTCGAGGCCGTCCAGCAGGCTGGCTTCGACATGCACATCCACGTCGATGGTGACGGATCAGTGCGCACCGTCCTGGATGCGATCGAGGCGGCGCACAGGCGGATCGGCCGCGGCGACAGTCGGCACACGATCGCGCACAACACGATGGTCGCTCCGTCCGACATTCCACGCTATGCGGCGATGGGAGTGCTGGCGAACTGCACGCCGCTGTGGGGCACGAACTACAACGGGCAGTACATCGACATCTACACCGACCTGATCG
>CAIVQM010000120.1 GCA_903908025.1 uncultured bacterium | reverse complement strand
TTGCCATCGATATCGATGTTGTCCGGCTTGTTCAGGTAGGGCGCCTCAGACCCGTCGAGCAACATGGTCAGCGACGCACCCGCCATCGGGTCGGCCACATCGCTGAACCGCAGGCGCCACAGTGCGCCGCCGTCCCGGGCGATCTTCGGGGTGGCCGGATTGGGCGCCGTCGCCTTGGGATCCTTGTTCGACTCCGTGGTCACGAAGTAGTAGTCGTTCGCGTTCTTCGGATCAAAAGCGCCATCCTCAACGCGCGCCAGGACCGTGCCCAGTGCACGAGCCTGGGCGTTCTGGCTCTTGCCGTTCACCGTCGTGTCGATCGGCTTGAACGTCACCTGGGCGGGGGTGCCCTTCGCGACCGCCGCGCGGAAGGCGTTGTCGGTGGCGATACCCGTAACAGCCATGACGTAGTTCTGGCCGTTCGTCAGGCCCGCCTTGTCCGTCCAGTGGCCCTCGCGGGTCTTCTCACCGACGTACATGTAGAGCTGGCTGTCCGTCGCCGCGCCATCCTCATTGCCCATGATCACCGTGCGCAGTCCCGTGCTCGGTGCCACCAGGAAGTTCTCCCACGCCGCCAGACCGAGCTTCGGCAGCTGGCTCAGGTTGCCGTTGGTGTCGAGAGTGAAGGCCCGCGACTCGTCGCCACCCTCCTCGCCGGTGAAGTAGGCGGGACCGGTGAACCCGTAGGTGACCTTCTTGCCGTTCTCGTCAGTCATCGTGTAGCTCAGGTCGCCCGGCTGGGCCATGTGCGACGAGCAGAAGCGGTTGAGCGCCTTGGTGTGCAGCGGCGTGCCGAACTCGTCCTTCGCCGCGGCGCCGGCGGGGGCGCCGGGAGTCGTGCCGTACTGGCCGGTGGCGTAGTTGTAGAAGGACACGCTCGTCAGAAGGTCCCGACCTGCGGTGATGACCTTGGCCTCGGTGTCGAGGTTCAGTGCACTCACGGTCGACGAGGTCGCCGCCCCGTTCGCATGCAGTGTCGCTGCAGCAATGGGATTCGTGACCGCCCATTCGTGGTTGACGAAGACAGTCAGGTTGTCGCCGTCCCGCAATACGCCGATGCCGTCCGGAACCCCCTGCCACTGAAAGCCGCCGATGTTGTCACCGGACGTCGCCAGCGCCTTCAGTGCGACGCCGCTGCTGGCCGGCTCCATGTAGAGGAAGTTCGAATCGGCTGTGGCCGGAATCGCGGTAACGCCGGACATGACAGCAGCCAAGCCCAGGATCAATGGCGTTCTCTTGCGCACGTGAAGTCCTCTCGAGAGTGTGTGTGCACAGCACATCCACCCTTGGCAACCACGTGGTGTACTGCGGACTGAGTTACGACGGCCGAACCGTGAACATCACGTTCCGAGAATCGGAGCAGCGTCAGGACTGGCGCAGGTCGAGCACGGTCACGCTCTCGCCCGCGGCGATGCTGGTGACATCGGCCGGGATGTCAATGAGTGCATCCGCACCCGCGAGGCCGCCCATCACATGGGAGCCCTGCCCCTGACCTGACGGCACGACGGCAGTCGACGACACGAAGCGCGCCCGCGCAAACTGCCGTTTACCTGCTGGTGACGTCAACGACTCCTCGCAGACCACCGTCAGCTCAGGGCGCAGAAGATCGGTCAGCCCGCGCATCCGACGGATCACCGGCCGCACGAAGGCCTCGAACGAGATGTAACTGCTCACCGGGTTTCCCGGCAGGGTGATGATCGGCACCTCTTCCTCACCCACGAAGCCGTGGCCCTGCGGCATACCGGGGTTCATCGCGACCTTGGTGAACTCGACCGTGCCGAGCCTGCTCAGCACCGCCTTCACCGTGTCGTACGCACCCATACTCACGCCACCGCTCGTCAGGATCAGGTCGCACCGATGAAGCTGATCTTCGACGGCCTCGAGGAACTGGGCATCGTCGTCGACGATCGGGCCCACGCGATAAGCGTCCGCGCCCGCCTCGCGGCAGGCGGCCACGAGCAGGTAGCTGTTGCTGTCGCTGATCAGTCCGTGACGCAGAGGCAGGCCGGGCTCAACGAGTTCCGAGCCGGTGGAGATGACGGCGATGCGGGGACGTGGATGGACGTAGACGAGGCCGCAGCCGACCGCGGCGAGAATCGCCACCTGCCGCGCGCCGATCAGGGTGCCATCGGCAAGCACGACCTCGCCCGCGACGACATCCTCGGCTGCCCGTCGGATGTATGCACCGACGTCGACGCCCTGCGAGACCGCCACGGACTCCGTTCCGGCATCCGTGCGCTCGACAGGAACGACCGCATCGGCGCCCTCGGGCATCGGCGCGCCGGTCATGATCCGCACAGCCGTCCCGCTGACCACCGTCTCGGTGGATCGGAACCCGGCCGGCACATCGTCGATCACCCGGAGTGTCACCGGTGCGGCGACCGTCGCCGATGCGATGTCCGCAGAGAGGACGGCGTAGCCGTCCATCGAGGAGTTGTCGAACGACGGCAACGGCCACGGGGCAGCGACATCACGTGCCAGCACGCAGCCGTGAGCAGACGACAGGGGCAGTTCGAGGGGTGCCAGCACGCCAATGCCCACAAGGACGTTGCGGCGGTAATCGTCGACACTCAGCACGCGAGTGACTCTAGACCGCCTGCGGGCTTGCCGAGGTGGGGAGGTTAGGGCGCCCGTTCAACCGTGTTCTTGGCACCCTTGGCGCCCATGTAGACGGTCAGGAAGCGGACGGGGTCATCGCCCTTGTCCGTGCCGTTGTGCCACACATCCTGCGCCTCCATGTACGCCGTGCCTGCCGGGTACTCCTTCACCACGCCAGCGTCGTACTCCACGGTGAGCGTTCCCTCAAGGATGTAGACGTACAACGGCACCCGGTGCTTGTGCCACCCCGTCTCCTGGCCGGACTCCAGCTGGGTGAGGTAGCTGGTGACCTGCGCCGGCGTCTTCTTCGGGTAGGCGATCGCCTGGTCGAGGGTGGTCAGCTGCTTGACGTCCAGCAGCGTCTCGCGCCCGGCCGGCTCCCCGGCTGCCGCACTGCTCGTGCCGGTGGCCGACGCAGCGGGCTCGGCATCCCCGCCGCCGCAACCCGAGAGCAGGAGGGTCGTGACCGCGCTGATGGCGACCAGACTGAGGATTCCGCGGAGCAACGGTGACGGTTTCGTAACCATTTAGTCAGCCTAATGGGGGGATCGGCTGCAACGTCAGGCTTTGACCGGCACACTTGCGCGGTGACCGATGCCGTGGACTTCGACGCGGCCCTGTCGCGCCCGGACGCCCGAGGCGCCGCCACCTTCATCACGCTGCCCTTCGACGTGAAGGCCTTGTTCGGTCGGGCCCGCTGCCCGGTGCGCGTGACGATCAACGACCACACCTGGCGCACCACGACGCAGGTGTACGGCAGCGACTATCACATCGTGGTCAACGCTGAGGCTCGTGAAGCGGCCGCAGTCGGACATGGCGACCAGGTTCGCGTGCAGGTCAAGAAGGACGACACGGTCCGCTCGACCGAGGTACCGCCCGAACTGGCTGCACAACTGCGCGCCGACCGCGAGGCCAAGGAC
>CAIVQM010000119.1 GCA_903908025.1 uncultured bacterium | reverse complement strand
GCGTCGCTCCCCTTGTACACGTTCTGGAAGTTCGCCGCCGGCGCCGGTGCGCCATCCGACACCAGGGCGAATCGCGGCGGCTTGTCACTCTGGGTGGGGTAGTTCCAGTACTTGTTGGCTCCGGACTTGGCCGGGTCGTAGTAGGCGGCCTTGTACCACTCGTCCTCGCTCGGGATCCAGAATCGAGCCTTGGCATTGCGCGTTGCGACACCGGACTCCTGGAAGTCGACCAGCGTGTAGGCCCCGGTCTCGGTATCACCCCGTCGGTTCCCGTTATGCATCCAGTTGGCGAATCTCGCCGCGTCGAACCAGGTCACCCATGCCATCGGCCGCTGCGCGGCGTTGGGCCAGGCGGCCGAACGACTCGCCTGGTAGACGTAGGGATCTGTCTTGGTCCCCGCACCTGAGCGGATGATCAGCGGTCCGGGATCCTCTGTCCCGTCCGGATCCGCCATCTCCTCCTTGTAGAGACCAGTGATCGCATCGTTGGCGGGGACGGCCGCGACCGCATTGAGGAAGTCGACGTACTGAGCGATGGTGACTTCGTACGTGCTCATCCGGAACGGCTTCGCGACAGCTCCGTAGCCGGTTGCGGGATCGGCGGCATTGCCGGGATCGCCGACGAGCACGGTGTCGAGGGTGACAGTCGCGGCAGCCGGGGTAGGCGTGAGGAAAACGGCGGCCAGGACGATGGCCGCGACCGAGAGAACGAGTGAGCGTCTCGCCATGATGATCAGTCCTTATCTCGGGTTTGTCGCCAGGCGAAAGCCGGTGTCGTCATCGTCATAGGTGGGCTCGTAGTCACGGGGTCCGAACTTCGAGGCGTTGATCATTCCCAGGCTCCACGATCCGCCGCGCATGCCGCGGGTGACCGGGGCATCCTCGAAGTCCGTGTAGACTGCGTCGTTCCACTCCCACAGCAGACCAGCCTGATCGTAGGTGCCGTAGTGGCTGACGCTTGACGTGTAGGCACCGGTGGGAGTGATCTTCTGGCCCTCCGGCATGGCGCCATCGAAGTTGGCGGAGTTGGCGCCGCCGGGGAACGGATCGTCAGCCGGCAGTTCGTCGCTCTTCGTGGGATACAGCCAGTACGTGTTGTCGCCGGGCTTGGTGGGGTCGTAGTACGCGGCCTTGTACCACTCGTCCTCGGTGGGGATCCACCACGCGGCATCGGGGTTCTTGGTGATGACACCGCTCGTAGCACCGTCGAGTGTGTAGGCACCCGTCTCGGTGTCGGCCGTCGGCGTCGCACCGTTGTGGAGCCAGTTCGCGAAGCGGGCGGCCGAGAACCACGAGATGTTCAGGATCCCGCGTCGACTCGAGTCTGCGCCCAGCACGGGGTCGGGAATTTCGGTGTACGCGTAGGGGCCGGAACTGGTGCCGGCGCCGGTGCGCGCGATGAGCCCTGCGGAGACGTAGCCCTTCGTCTCCTGCATGTCCGCAGACCAGAGCGCCTCGACCGCAGGACTGGCAGGAACCGTTGCCACTGCGTTGAGGAAGTCGAGGTACTGCCCCACGGTGACCTCACCGCTGCCGATCGCGAAATCGTGGTCGACGGACCCTCGACCGGTATCCGCGTCAGGGGGATTGCCGGCATCGGTGACGTTCACCGTCTCGATGCACGTCAGGCCGACACAGTTGGCGGGAGAGGACGACGTCGAGGCTCCGCCGGAAGGGGCGGCGACTTCACCTGCACCAGCACAGCCACTGAGGATGAAGGCGCAGGCCACGGTCCCGGCCAGGGCTGGGAATGTTCTGCTCATGTGGCCCTTGCGCATCTTGATGGGTCCTCCTGGCGGCGACGAGGCACGGGTTGCGGGGCGCTGAAGCATCCCCCGCGAGCGGAACTTACGGGACGAGTATCGCTCGCGGTTTCATCTGGGGGTGTAACCCGCCGTGGTGGCCAGGGGGCGCGGTCAGCGCAGTTGATCGTCGAGCCAGTCGAACACGGCTTCCTCGACGGCCTGCGGACCGACCGGCTTCGGCCTCGGCGGCCCAGGCCTCGATCATCTCCTCGGTCACGGGGACGCCCTCGACGTGGCCTTCGCCGATACCCGGTGGGGCCGCTGCCGATGTCAGCGTCGAAGGGAGTCCATATGTGAGTCTGCAGTCCGTCCATTTGTTGAATAGAAATCCGTCCGTATGTTAGATTGAGGCATGCCATATCGCCGACGCATCATCGATGACGCGCTGGACGAGCTGCTCCCCGAACTCGCCGCCATCGCCCTGGAGGGTGCCAAGGCGGTGGGCAAGACTGCGACAGCCGCGCAACGGGCGCGCACCGTCATCGATCTCTCCGATCCGGCGATGCGCCAGGTCATCCAGGCGAACCCCGACCAAGTAGCGCAGGGCCCGACACCGGTCCTGATAGACGAGTGGCAGCTCGAGCCTTCGGTCTGGGATCGCGTGCGCCGGGCGGTCGACGCCGACAGCACCGGGGGCCGCTTCCTCCTGACGGGCTCGGCCGGTGTCGGTCCGGGAGTGCCGATCCACTCCGGCGCCGGGCGCATCGTCAGCCTGCGCATGCGGCCGCTGTCGTTCGCTGAACGCGGGATCGGCGACCCGACGGTCTCCATGCGTGCGCTGCTCGCTGGTGAGGCACCCCCGATCGTCGGTCACTCGTCGGTCAACCTGCCGGCCTACGTTGACGAGATCCTTCGTTCCGGGTTCCCCGGCATCCGCGAGATCGCGCCGCGTGCCCGTGACCTGCAACTCGACAGCTACCTGTCGCGCGTCGTCGAACACGAGCTTGCTGAGAACGGGATGAGCGTCCGGCGCCCGACTGCCTTGCGGGCATGGCTGGCTGGCTATGCCGCAGCCACGTCGACTGACGCCTCTTACACCGCGATTCTCGACGCGGCCACGGCCGGAGCCTCGGATAAGCCCGTGCGCCAGACCGCCGACACGTACCGAGAGCACCTTGAACGTCTCTTCCTGCTCGACCCGCTCCCGGCCTGGATCCCCTCCTTCTCGCCACTCCGCCGGCTGACTCACACCCCGAAGCACCACCTCGTTGACCCTGCCCTCGCTGCCCGACTCGTCGGGGTCCAGGCCGAGGGCCTGCTTCGCGGAGAGGGTGTGCGCGTGCGGCCGCGCAACGACACGGGAACGTGGCTCGGTGCCCTGTTCGAATCACTTGTCGTGCAATCCGTGCGTACATACGCGGACGCCGCGCGGGCATCCGTCGGACACTTGCGCACCAAGTCCACCGAACGCGAGATCGACCTGATCGTCGAACGAGCAGACCGTTCGATCGTCGCCATCGAGATCAAGTTGAGTGCAATGGTCGAAGACAAGGACGTTCGCCACCTCACCTGGCTGCGTGGGCAACTGCCCGACCGCGTCGTGGACACGGTTGTCATCAACACTGGCGAGCGCGCCTACCGGCGAGCCGACGGAGTCGCGGTGATCCCGCTCGCTCTGCTTGGCCCCTGAGGGCCATCAACCCCGAGTGACCGAACCGGGACGGAAGCGGGTCTTGGGCTGGTGAGTGTCGTGCAGGATCACGGACGGATCACTCGGCAGCGGTCGTGTCCCGTCGGGATGGCCGTGTCAGCGTTGATGTACTCGTAGCCGGGGCAGTTCCAGACGCTCCCCGCGAGGCCGAGGTAGATCTGCTGGCCGATGTTGTCATCCATCATCGTCGAGCAGCTGAGCCCGAGGTTGGGATCGGCAATGCACACCGGATAGGGGGCCGCCATGCGACCCAGCTGGATGAGCCGCTCGAGTGGAACCCGTCGTGCCCCGGCAAATCGCGCAACCGCAGCGCTCGTCGCTGGCCGGATGTCGACCCATCCGAATGCCAGTCGGCACGTCTGGGTCTCATGAGGGGAGACGCAGGGTGCGTCTGTCCAGGACTCGTCCGGCCCGAAGCGGACGACCTCATTGGTTCGCACGAGCAGGCACTCGAGCCAGATCATCTCCGTATAGACGCGACGACAGGAGACCGATCCGTCCGGCGTCGTGAACACCGTGCGGGTGATCGTGTCGCCCACGCCCGGGTCGAACGGTGGCCGCGGGACGGTGGCGCCAGCGACGTCGCCAGCCGGTGCAGCAACGGCGCCGAGGGATGACGGAACGATCAATCCGAAAACGACCACGACGGTGGCGGCAAGAACGGACGCGCGATGCTTCCACTGCATGACTACCCCTTCACGATGCTGACCGATTTGTACGCTACGCCGCATTGGCGTTCCTTTGCTCGCTGGACGAGTCGCCTCTGAACGCCCGATCGGGGGTGGCGTCGTCACCACCTCAATGCGTTCGAGCGGCTCATGATTCTTGAGACACAGCCCGCTTGGTCAACCCACTTGCGGTCTCGGGCAATGCTGAGAGTGGCCGCTCGAACACACTTCGTGGATCCGGCTGTCCTTGGAGTCATCACCGCAAGGGGATACGGGTACACGCGACCCGACGGCGTTGTCGTGATACCCATCGGTGCCCTCGGCCCTTAGCCGCCGCCACGATCGGCTGACTCGTTCACCACGCCGACAGGAACGACCAACCAGCCCGAGGGTTGGCGGCGAGAACGCGGCCTGGGGGCGCCCGACCTGCGTCAGTGGCCTTTGGTGTGTGGGCAGCGATTCCGCAGCTCTGGTCCAGCGAATCCGTGAACTTAAGTAAGCGAATCCGCGACTGACATAGCGTTTGCGCTGATCAGGCGGTACATTGCCACGGTGAGATCGACCGGACGTTCTAGCGCTATCAGGACCCGGAACGCCATGTCGCTAGTCGAGGAGACTTTGGCAGACACGCCCGTCACAGTGCTCCAGGGGGCCAGGCAGGTCGGGAAGAGCACGCTAGCGAAGGCCATCCTCGAGAACCGGGCGGCCCGTTTCGTCTCCTTGGATGCCGCGGCTCAGTACAACGCCGCAACCGCCGACCCTGACGCGTTCGTACGACAGACCCATGACCTCCTCGTCGTGGACGAAGTGCAGCGTGTGCCCGCATTGATCCGCGCAATGAAGGACGCAGTGGAGGAGGACCGGCGTCCTGGCAGGTTCCTGGTTACCGGCTCTGCCAACGTGCTGCAGCTCAGTGGCAGCGAAGAGAGCCTGGCAGGGCGAGCAGAGACCGTTGTCCTCTACGGGTTCAGCCAGGGGGAACTGGCCGGTCATCGCGAAGACTTCGTCGACCGCGCACTCGCGGGCGACACCCAGGCCCTTGGGGCGCGCTCCGGAGAGTTGACGCGTGCGGAGTACCTTGAACTTGCCTGCGCCGGAAGCTACCCGGAGCCGTTGTCACGCGAGGGCAGGCGGCGCAACGCATGGTTCGACAACTACGTCAGCCGCATCATCACTCGGGACGCAGCCGACGTAAGCAAGCTGGCACATCTGGATCGGCTACCCGATCTCTTACGGCTGCTGGCCGCCAGCACCTCCGGCGAACTCGTCAAGAGCCGCATCGCGAACGATGCGCGCATCCCTGAGACGAGCCTGCCCTCCTATCTCGCGCTACTTGACACCCTTTACCTCACACACTCTCTCCCTGCATGGGGAGAGAACCTGACCAGCCGGGTCACCAGGGCGCCGAAGGTGGCGCTACTCGACACCGGCCTTGCAGCCCGCCTGAACAATCTCACGGCCGCCGCGATGGCGCCCGGCGCTGTCAGCACGGCCGCTGGAGGCATCCTGGAGTCCTTCGTCGCAGGGGAGCTACGCCGGCAACTCGTGTGGGCCGATACGGCGGCAAGGCTCTTCCACTTCCGCGACCGGAACGGTGCAGAAGTGGACATCGTCATCGAGAGCGAGGATCGCCGCGTCGCCGGCATCGAGATGAAGGCCTCCGGTTCGCCGTCAAAGGGCGACTTCAGACATCTGGTCTTGCTCCGAGACAGGCTTGGGGCCCGCTTCAAAATCGGGGTCGTCTTCCACACCGGGAGAGAAGCCGTTCCCTTCGGAGACCGGTTGCTGGCGTTGCCGTACTCCGCGCTCTGGACCTGACCCCGAACCCACCGACGCACGCGGCAGCCCAGCCCATCCGGATACCTGGGGGTATTCGGCTCCAGGGCGACATTTCGTGGCGACCGTCTGGGAGCGTGAGCCGGCGTGGGCCGCGTGCGCTGGGTAGTACCGTGCCCGCATGAACAGGAAAATGATCGTCTTCCCCGTTGTCGCCTGCCTCGCCTTCCTGTTCTCCGCGCAGGCACCCGCTGCCGTGGCCGATGACCGCGCCACCGCGACGAAGGCGTCCCCCGTCATCCCGCGAGCGTCCGTCGTCCTGGCAACGACAGGCGACGGTCCGAGCGCCGTGGTCGTCGATCCGTTCGGGGGCGTGTACACGGCCGATTCACGGGCCAACACCGTCACGAAGATCACGCCCGAAGGCGACGCCTCCGTCCTCGGCTCCACGGGCAAGGCGCCGACCGCGCTCACCCTGGATTCGGTCGGCAACACCTACACCGCCAACAGCGGCGACAACACGGTCACGAAGATCACCCCCTCCGGCGTGTCATCGCTGTTCGGATCGACCGGCAACAAGCCGATGGGGATCAAGGTCGACGCGGCCGGGAACGTCTACACCGCCAACTATCTCGACAGCACTGTCACGAAGATCACCGCCGCTGGCGTCTCATCAACTCTGGCCGCGACCGGCAAGCACCCACTCGGCCTCGCGCTGGATCCGGCGGGCAACGTCTACACCGCCAACGAGGGCTCGGACACGGTCACGAAGATCACGCCCACCGGCACCCCGTCGACGTTCGGCGCGACTGGCGGCTGGCCGCAGGCGATCGCGATCGATGAATCCGGCAGCGTCTTCACGGCCAACTGGAACTCCGGCAACGTCTCCCGGATCACCCCGGCCGGTGTCTCGAGCATCATCGGCACAACGGGTCGGCGGCCCATCGGTATCACCCTTGACCCGAACGGCAACATCTACACCACGAACGACGGCTCGGACTCCGTCTCCCAGCTCACGCAGGATGGCCAGTCTCGGATCATCGCCAAGGCCGGTCGCCGGCCCGTGGGCATCACCTCGGACGCGGCGGGCAATCTCTTCGTGGCCAATGCCTTGTCGAACACGGTCTCGCAGATCTTCCCGCGTCCGCCGATCCGACCCCACGTCGTGTCCCTCACCACCGTCACCGTTGCTTCGCCGAGCAACCCGGCCGCGTGGATCATCCCGTTCTACAACGACGTCTACCAGTCCAGTGCTACCTGCCAGAGCGCCCTGCCCGCTGTCCTGGCTGCTACGCAGGCGAACCCGGACCCCTCGGTGCAGAAGGTCGCGTCAACGTCCTGCATGCAGGTCGGCAGCGTCCCTTACACGTACGACATCGCGGAGACGGAACTGACGGTTGCCCAGTGGGTTGTCTTCCTGAACACCGTGGATCCGTTCGGCAGCAACCGCCACCATCTGTGGGATGCCCCCGAGAGCTCCAATGTGTGGCCGAAGTTCGGCTCCATCAACCGCACTCTGAAGGCACCGCCCGGCCAGCGCTACTACGTGGCATCGTCGGCGTGGGCGAACAAGCCCTACAACTCCGCGGACTTCACCCGTGCAGCACGTTTCGTCAACGCGGCCGGCAACGGCAAGGTGCTCTCGAAGAAGACCTCGTCCGTCACGACGGTCTCAGGCGAGCGACTTCAGCTGACCACCTATGAGGTGCGCCTGTCGCCCAAGACCGAGACCGGCATGTACTCCCTGAAGGATCGCAAGGCCACGCGTAACTCCAACGCCGGCTTCATGGTCTCCAGCCAGGACGAGTGGATCAAGGCCGCGTACTACGACCCCAAGGGCGCCGGGAAGTTCTCGTACTGGGACTACCCCACCAATCCGGGTCTGTTCGTGAACTGCGCCGTCGACACGGCGGGCTGCGCCGAAGGCGAGCAGCCGACGGCCACGCAACTCGATGTCAACGGCAACGTCACCAACGCCGGAACCCAGCCCCTGGCCACCTTCGAGTCGCTGCCCGGCATCGCGCCCGACTGGTGCCCGCAGCCGTTCACTGCTGCCCAGTGCGCGCAGACTCCGGTGAAGCTGTTCCCCGCCTATACGGGGAATGTCAGTTCGGTTGGGCAGGCGCTCACCCGCTCGCCGTGGGGAACGCTCGATCAGGGTGGCAACGTCGTGGAGATCACCGACACGATCGCCCCGCCGCCCGAGCTTGGTGATCCGAAGATCGTGTGGCGTCGTTGGCACGGCGGCGTCGTCACCGCGACGGCGTACCAGATGTGGCTCTCCGCAGTAGGAGTCACGCCGCAGACGGTTCCCGGATACTCCATCAACCCGTTCCGCGGGATCCGGGTCGTGGTCCAGGGGCTGTAGGGCATCGGGATCTGACGCGTCCCGTCACGTCTGGGCGCACGCTCGACCGCCTCACTCGAGCATCAGGCGCGACTCTGGACGTCACCTTGCGAGCGGCCCCGACCGCGCAGGGCAGTCTTCTGACCGATCTGCGCGACCACGCAAACGAGATCCGAGGTGCGGCACGCAAGCGCCGGATCCGAAACGTGCGCGTGTTCGGGTCCGCAGCCCGAGGTGATGAGACATCCGCCTCCGACGTTGACCTGCCCGTCACGTCGTCTTCATCCCCAGGGATGCTCACCGTCCATCAAGCTCTCCCGCTCCCGCTCCCGCTGCCGCTGCCGCTGCCGCTGCCGCTGCCGCTGCCGGTGTCCGGCGACTGCGGTGACGTCTCGGACGCTGCCGTCGCCTACGGCACGGGTCTGCACGGCGGGTGGCAGAAGGGGTGGCAGCCGTGGGTGCCCTCCAGCGACCCGGCGGTACACGGTGGCGAGGCGTGCGAGCGCGCCCACGGGCTGACAGGATGCTGCCATGGCTGATGTTTCCCTTCCCGACGACGTCGACGTAATCGTCGTCGGCGCAGGCTTCTCCGGGCTTGCCGCCGCCCGCGACCTCGTGCGCTCGGGCCTCCGCGTGGCGCTCCTCGAGGCGGGGTCGCGCGTCGGCGGCCGCACCCTCACTGTCCACCAGGCCGACACCTGGATCGAGCTGGGCGGCCAGTGGATCGGTCCGGGGCAGCACCGTGTGCTGGCGCTCGCGCACGAGTTGGGCGCACGAACGTTCCCCACGCCCACAGACGGCGAGGACCTGTCATGGCTGAACGGTGCGAGGCGCGACCTACCCGCTGACGCCGTGGCGGCCTACGAGCGCGTAGTCGCCGAGATCGACCGGTTGGCATCATTCGTGCCGCCGGAAGCGCCGTGGACAACGCCTGGAGCAACCACCTGGGACCGCACGACAGTCGAGGACTGGCTGGCCGTCCAGGTCCCGGTCGCGAGCATCGGTTGGTGCGTGCTGAACGAGGCGCTGAGCGGGCTGATGTCGATGCCGACGAACGAGTTCTCGATGCTCACCTTGCTGCACAGCGCCGCGACGGAGGGCTCCCTCGCTGCATCTCTCGGCATCGAAGGTGGCGCCCAGGAATCGAGAGTGGTCGGCGGTCTTCACGTGCTCGCGACGGGCCTCGCCGAGCGGCTCGGGCACCTCGTCCACCTCGACGCACCGGTACGCGAACTGGTCTGGGAGGCCGACCAGGTGTTGGCAGTGACGGATCGCGGCCGCGTGCGGGCACGCAGGGCCGTCGTAGCCCTGGCACCCAGTCAGGCCGCCGGCGTGCTGTTCACCCCGGCCTTGCCCGCGCGCCGGGCAGCCCTGCACGACGCGATGCCGCTGGGCTCGGTGATCAAGGTCAACGTCGTATACGCACGACCGTTCTGGCGAGAGGCGGGACTGTCGGGTGCAGTGTCGGACCTCGATGGCCCGCTCACCTTCGCCATCGACAACTCCACCCCCGACTCTGGTCTGGGTGTCCTGGTGGGCTTCTTCTCAGACAAGGCAGCGCGCTCCCACTCCGACGCAGTGCTGGGTGCGAGCGCCACCGACGTGCGACGTGGTCTGTGGACCGAGCAGGCCAGGCGTTGGTTCGGCCCCGAGGCCGCCGAGATCCTGCACTACGTCGACAAGGACTGGTCGGGGGACCCGTGGATCGGCGGCGGCTTCTCGGGTGTGATGAGACCCGGTGAGTGGTCATCCTGCGGACCGGCATTGCGCGATCCTGTAGGACCGTTGCACTGGGCCGGCAGCGAGACGGCCACCAAATGGACCGGCTACGTCGAGGGCGCCCTGCTGGCCGGCGAGCGGGCCGCTGCCGAGGTGGCCGACGAGCTCGTCGGTCGCACCTGACGCGGATCAGGACAGGGTCTGCACACGCCGCCGGCCGGGCCCGAGTGGAACGCCCATCCGCAGCGCCCGATCCCCTGACTCGGCGGGCCTCTTCCCGATCACTTACGCCAGTGACTCGCGGGTCTTTGGCCCGGTGTCGTCGTCGGGGTCGTCGTGGCGGGGTGTCGAGCGGTCGGGCATCGCGATGAGACGTGACACCGGCCGGCCGAGCCGCTGCGACGCGCGCTGCGGGATCCAGCCCTCGCGCGGGACTGCGTCCATCAGCGCCTGTGTGTACTCGTGCTGCGGCGCGGCGAGCACGTCGTCGGTCGCTCCGCGCTCCACCACCTCGCCACGACGCATCACCACGATCTGGTCGCTCACCTGCTGCACCACGGCGAGGTCGTGGGAGACGAACACGTAGGTGATTCCCAGACGCGACCGCAGGTCTGACAGGAGGTTGAGCACCTGTCCCTGCACGGAGACGTCGAGTGCGGAGACGGCCTCGTCGAGGATGAGCACCTCGGGCTCGGCGGCCAAAGCACGCGCGATCGCAACGCGTTGCCGCTGGCCGCCCGACAGCGCCTGCGGCCGCAGCGGCTCGTGGCGCTCGTCTAGGCCCACTTGCTCGAGGAGCTCGCTGATGCGCGCGCGCCGACCGTCCTTGGGCAGCTCGCTGTGCAGTCGGAGGACCTCGTCGATGCACTCGTGCACGGTCTGGCGCGGGTCGAGCGATGAGTACGGGTCCTGGAACACCATCTGGGCCGCGCGAGCGCGCGCCCGGCGTGCCTTCGCACCGCTGTCGGTGCCCCGCTCGACGCCTGCCACCACGATGCGACCGGCTGTGGGCTGCTCGAGGCCCACGATCATGCGCGCCACCGTCGTCTTGCCCGAGCCCGACTCGCCGACGACGGCGAGCGAGCCGCCGCGGGTCACCGTAAACGAGACGTCGTCGACGGCCACGATCTCGTCGTGGGCGCGCCCGCCTCCGGTGACCCGGAAGACCTTGCGGAGGTTCTCGACCTCCAGTGCGAGTCCGTCTGTCGTCGTCACAACTCACCTCGCAGTGCGTCGATCTCGTCGCCGATCTCGTCGATCCGATGGCAGGCGACCTGGTGACCATCGACCTCGCGCAGCTCTGGTCGCTCGGTCCGGCAGTGGTCGACGGCGAAGGGGCAGCGCGCGGCGAACACGCAGCCCTCACCGACCTCGAACGCCGAGACCGGACGTCCGGGGATGGTCTGGATGCGACGCCGGCTGCCGAGCGCGGGCCGCGACGTCATGAGTGCCACGGTGTATGGGTGGCGAGCCTCGCGGTGCAGGCTGCGCGACGGTGCCACTTCGAGCACGGCTCCGGCGTACATCACGGCGATGCGGTCGGTGACGGCTGCCGCGAGGTCAAGGTCGTGGGTGATGACGAGGAGCGACAGCCCGCGCTCGGTTCGCTGCTCGCCGATAATCGCCATCACCTCCTCCTGTGTCGTCACGTCGAGCGCGGTGGTGGGCTCGTCGGCGATGAGAAGTTGCGGCTGCATGCTCATCGCTGCCGCGATCATGATCCGCTGGAGGAGACCCCCGGAGAGTTGGTGCGGATACTGCGCCATGCGTCGCACGCCGTCGGGGATGCCCACTGACGCCAGCAGCCCGAGCGCGCGCTCGGTCGCCTCCTGCCGTGGGACGCCCGCTGCGAGCATGCCCTCGAGCAGCGAGTCGCCGTTGGTGCGCACCGGGTTCGTGTGCGCGCGAGGGTCCTGGTAGATCATTCCGATCTCCGCGCCGCGCAGCTGTCGCAGCCGGCGCGAGCCCATCGCCAGCACGTCCTCGCCGGCGAATCGCACGGCGCCTCGAGGCCTCCAGTCGTGGCGGGTGAGACGCATGATCGTGCGAGCAGTCATCGACTTACCTGAGCCCGATTCGCCGACGAGACCGACTGACTCCCCGCGCGCGATCGTGAGCGTCACGTCGTGTACGACCGGCAGCAGCCGGCCGCCGACCGGGATGTCCAGACCCGTGTGCTGGAGCTCAAGCAGTGTCTCGGTCATCGCGGTCTCTCCAGCCGCAGGGCGAGGCGCTCGCCGGCCACGTTGACGAGGAGCACGACCACCACGATCGCGATGCCCGCCGAGATGGCCTGCCAGGGGTATCCGTTGAGCAGAGCGGCCTGACCCTCGGCGACCATGACGCCCCACTCCGGGATGGGCGACTGCACGCCGAGCCCGATGTAGGAGACCGCCGCCAGGTCGACCAGAGCGGCTCCGAACGCTAGGGCCGCCTGTGCGCGCACCATCGGCATCACGTTCGGCACCAGGTGCCGCCAGCCGATCGCCCACCCGGACAGGCCCATGAGGGTGCCCGCCTCGATATAGGCAAGATGCCGCTCGCGCATCGCCACGCTGCGGAGCACGCGTGCGAGGTAGGGGGTGTAGGCCAGCGAGAGTGCGATCACCGGCGCGATGAGACCCGGCCCGATGATGGCGACTGCGATCACCGCTACCAGGATGCCGGGGATAGCGAAGAGGATGTCGAGCGCCCGGGACACGATGCGGTCATAGGTCCCACCGATCCAGACCGAGCTGATCGTGAGCGAGACCCCTGCGATGGTCGCCAACAAGATGATCAACGTCGGTCCGAGGAACGTCAGACGCGCGCCGTAGATGAGCCTCGACAGAATGTCGCGCCCGAGGGAATCGGTCCCGAGCAGATGCGCGGCCGAGGGCGCCTGATTGGCGTCGAGGAGGTCGATCTGCTCCGGCGGGTAGGGCGCGAGGAAAGGCGCGCAGATGGCAACGACCACAAGGGCGACCAGCACGACAGTGACGACGGTGAGCACGGGGTCGAGGCGGCGCAGCAGTGTCCCCACCGACCATTCATGGGGCGCTGTCGCGAGCGTGCTCACGCCGACATCTTCGACCGCAGTCGGGGGTCGAGCGCGACCAGTGCCAGATCGGCGACGGTCGTGGCGACCACGAAGGCCAGCACGAAGATCATGCTGATGGCTAGCACGACGTCGTAGTCCTTGGCCAACACCGACGTCACCAGAAGCGAACCGATGCCGCCGATCCCGAACGCGGTCTCGACCACGATGGATCCGGCGACCAGCGCCGCCAGTGCAAGGCCCGAGATCGTGATGATCGGGATCGCGGCGTTACGCAGCACGTGTTTGGAGAAGATCGCGCGTGGTGCCAGGCCCCGGCCGCGCGCAGTGTCGACGTGCTCCTTACCCGCCTGCTCGCGGACGCTGGCTCGGGTGATCTGGCCGACGTAGGCGACCCACGAGATCGCGAGCGCGATCGCGGGCAGCGTCAGGTGCCACAGTTGGTCGCGCAGGTCGCCGTTGCTAGTGCCGAGTACGGGAAACCAGCCCAAGTTCAGGGCGAACACCTGGATCAGGATCATCGCGGCCACGAACGCGGGGATGGAGATGCCGAGAGCGGTCACCACCACGACCGGCCAGGACAGCCACGAGCGGACCGACGGCAGCAGACCGAGCCCGATGCCGAACACCAGGATGAGCAGGAAGGCGTAGCCGACGAGCAGGAACGTGACCCCGAGGCGCGGCTCAATGAGCGAGGCCGTGTCCTGGCGGAACTGCAGGGAGCGCCCGAGATCGCCGTGCAGCGACGCCGCCAGCCAGGCGGCATAGCGCACGACCACGGGTCGGTCGAGGCCTAGCTCCTGACGCAGCGTCTCGACCTGCTCCGGCGTGGCACGGTTGCCGGCGAGTGCGGTGGCAGGGTCGCCCGGTGCGAGGCTCAACGCTAGGTAGATCACGAAGCTGGCGACGAGCAGGGTGATCAGGCCCCTGCCGACGACCCTGAGTGCCTCCTTCACGGGACCGCTAGGACGCCGATCCAACCGACGCCAGCGACGGTTGGAAGATGTAGGCGAACGACGCCGTCGCTCCCGTGATCCGGTTGTTCATGTAGAGAAGTTCTCGGAGGCTCAGCATCGGGATGATCACTTGGGCCGGCTCATAGAGTGCCTGCGCCGCGATGATCTTCTCCGCACGCGACGGGTCGTCGAAGATCGAGCGGGCTTGGGTGACCAGCGCCTCGACCTCCGGGTTCTGGTAGCCGGTCCAGTTGTACAGGGAGTCCTTGAAGACGATGTACCCGAGGTAGTCGAGCGGGTCGGGCAAGTCGAGGAAGCCCTGTGTGAGTAGCAGGTCGAGGCCCTTGCGCGCGTTGGGGTCATAGAACGCCGACGAGAACTCCAGCGGCTGCATGGGCTTGATCTTGATCGTGAGGCCGATCTGCGCGGCCAACTGCTGGATGAGTGCGCCCGTCTCGATCTGAGTCTGGTTTCCCGCTGCGATCGCAAGGGTCATCGGTGTCGCCGCGTTGCTGTTGCCGGCGATGAGTGCTTTGGCGGCGCTGAGGTCCATCGGCTTCTCAAAGGCGCTGTACGCCTTCTGGTAGGCGTCCGTCGCGGTCGGGTCCCAGGCGCCCGGCGGGAGCAGGGTGTAGTTGGCGTCGGCAGCTCCGTGGTAGATCGTCTGCGCCAGAGCAGCCCGGTCGATCACCATGCTGAGGGCCTGACGGATCTTCTCGTCGGCTGCCGGACCCGGGGCGTTGGGCACCAGCTCGATCACCTGCAGGCTCTTGCCCTGGTAGACCTTGCCGGTCGTGCTCGCCTCCAGCGCCGGGAGCTGCCCGGGGGCGATCTCGTAGGCGCCGTCGATCTCACCGGTCTTGAGGGCCTGGGTGAGTGCGGTGGTGTCGGTGACGAACCGGATCTCAACCTTCTGAGGGAGGGCCTTGCCGTCCGGGTTCCAGTAGCTCGGGTTCGCCGACAGGAGGATGTTCTTGCCAGCGTTCCACGCATCGAACTTGAACGGGCCCGAGCACATGACGCCGCCGGTGGCGTTGCCAAAGTCCTTGCCGGTCTTCTCGACGAACGCCTTCTCGACCACGACGCCCGCGACGGTCGCCATCTCCTTTACGAAGAGTTCGTCGGGCTTCGTGAACGTCACGGTGAGTTGGTGCGGCCCGGTCGCCTCAATCGCCTTCACGTTGGCGTAGAACGTCGCGCTGTAACCGGCGAGGTCGGGGTTCATGTTGCGCAGCAGGCTGTAGGCGGCGTCCTCGGACGTGAGCGGTTTGCCGTCCCAGAACGTGACGTCCGAGCGCAGCTCGAAGGTGAGGGTGAGCTTGTCAGGTCCGTAGGTCCACGACGTCGCGAGGTTAGGGCCGTAGGTGAAGTCCGAGTTCAGCCGAAGCAGCGGCTCGCAGATGTTGGACACGACCATGTCGGGGCCGTAGTCGGCGGCGTAGATGTAGTCGATCGACGTCGGCTCACCGAAGGGGAGGTCCCATACGAGACTGTCGATGGGTCCCTTGGCTTTCGGCGTGTCGGTGAGTAGCGCGCTCGCCGGCGTCGAAGCCGCCGACCCGGATGGCGTCGCACTCCCGCCGGAGGAGCTGCACGCCGATAGCGCGGTGACCGACACAGCCAGCGCCACCACGAGTACCAGTGACTTTCCGCGCCAAGATGGCTGTATCAACGTGCCTCCCGGAGACCGCGGCGTGGTCGCCGAGCGTGGTCGCACCGTGCCACGAACCCCATTGATAGTCAAGAGTGATGAAGAAAACGAATACCAAGGTGTTACAAGCGCTGCTCGCCTGCGGCGCGCACCTGCGCGATGACGGACGAGGCTAGCCGGCGTACGCCGCGCTCGCGGTTGGCCGGGAACTCCAACTGCGACATGGACCAGTGGCCGAACGCCAACGCCAGGAGCTGGTATGCCGCCTCGCGACACACCACCGCCGGTGCACCGGGGAAGTCATCGCGAAGAGCACGGTAAAGGGACTTCTCGAACTCGAGGTAGGTGTCGCGGAGCTGGGCCATCACTAGGTCGTCGTGGCTAGCGACGCCCCATAGCGCGTCAATGATCGCGTTGTTGTCGTCGGGCGCGAACACCGGCCCGAGCAGGAAATCGACGAGCGCGACCGACCGCCGACCCGGCTTCCGACCCTCGGTGACCTCGTGCGTCTGCGCGATGTAGTCGCTCATCGTGCGATGTACGAGCGCCGATCTCATCTCGTCGCGGTTCCCGAGGTAGTGGCGGATGTGGCCTCGGCTGTAGCCGGACTCCGCCGCGACGTGTTCGAGCGTCGCACCCTCGAACCCGTATCTGCTGACGCACCTCACATAGGCGTCGAGAATCTCTACGGTGCGCTGCGCGGCGCGACTGGGTCGACCCACGCAGCGCACCGTAGCGCAGTAGTAGCCCGCAGGTTGTCGGAGGGGCCGTTCGTTGTTAGTCGACCTTGACGGACTACGGAGCCGCTGGCACACTCGGCCCCCACTGACGGCGGCTGAGGGGCGAGCACATGGGCAACGACATCATCAGGGTGGGCGCGGAGCCCGTGCCGGAATCGGCGACGGAGTACTTCGTGCCGATGCGCGACGGGGTGCTCATCGCGACCGACGTCTACCTCCCCGAGGGTGAGGGCCCGTGGCCGGCCGTCCTAGTGCGGCTCCCGTACGACAAGGACAGCCGCTACGTCTTCTTCGACCGCATCGCTGAGCGATTCACCGCACGCGGCTATGCAGTCGTGGTGCAGGACGTGCGCGGTAAGTTCCGCTCTGGCGGCGAGACCGTCGGTCTGCTGAACGAGGCCGCAGACGGCTACGACTCGATCGAGTGGGTATCGACCCAGCCGTGGAACGACGGCATGGTGGGCATGTTCGGCGACTCCTACTACGGCTTCACCCAGTGGGCCGCCATCAGCGCCGCTCACCCGGCGCTCAAGGCGTGGGTCCCGCGCGTTACCTCCCACGACCTGTTCGCGCCATGGGTTGGCGACGGGGTGGAGGACGTGCCGTGGACCGTCATGGCCGACTATTTCGCCCACTGCTGGGTCGACCACGAGATTCAGGAATACCCGATCGACTACAGCCGGCGACCGTTGATCGACGCCTTCGAGGACGGCTTCCGTCGCGTGGGTGCCCGATCTCGGCTCTTCGACCTGCTCGTGCCCGAGCGCCAGCCGATGGACATCTTCCCCTTCGGCCACCCGTTCGACTCACCCCCCGTCCCTGTCCTGCACTGCGTGGGGTGGTTCGACAACCTGCTGATCGTCTCAATGCGCGACTACGAGGCGCTGCAACAGCGCCCCGACTGGGCGGCCGTGCAGTACCTGTCGGCCGATTCCACGGACCACGAGAACTACCACCTGTCGTTGGCCCCGATCGGGGATGCGGACGACCACCTGAATGACGAGCCGGCTCTGCAGCGGATGCTCGGCATCTACGCCGATCCGGCCATCAACTTCTTCGACGTCTTCCTCAAGGGCACGACCCCCGTGGAGTCCTTCCCGCGCGTCCAGTGGCATCTCGGGAACGTCGGCTACCGGAGCGCCGAGTCGTGGCCGCCGCCGGGAGCGCAGCCGCGGGAGCTGCACCTGTCGAGCCTCTCAGGTGCGGCGACCTCCGTGGGCGGTGTCCTCGGCGGCGCGGCTGCGGGCGACGACGAGGTGGTCGAGTGGGTCTACGACCCGAACGACCTCGCGCCCTCGACGGTGGAGAACTCGTTCGCGTACCTCCACGAGTACCCCGACGAGGGCCCGTTGCTCGGCCGCCCCGACGCACTGGCGTTCTTCGGCGAGGTGGCAACCGAGCCGCTCGATCTTGCCGGCCCGGTGTCGCTTCGGATCAGGCTCGAGTCGACCGCGCCCACCGCAGACGTGTTCGCGAAGCTCTACGACGTCGACGAGAGCGGCGTGGCGAAGATCGTCTCGCGCGGCCAGGGGATCGTGCTCGAACCGGGCTCGGGCCGCGTCGTGGAGATCGGCATGGGGCACGTGGGTTATCGCCTGCGCCCCGGACACAGATTCTGCCTCGCGCTGCTCCCGAGCGACTTCCCCGAGTTCGTGCCGAACCCCGGCACCGCGGAGAACCGCTGGACGGCGCTCGAGACTGCCGTCTCGACCCACCGTCTACTCGGTGGCGACGGAGGTGCGGTGCTGGTCATCACCGTTCTCCCCGCGTCGAGCAGCGCGGTCGGTAGCCCCACCACCTGAGGTCCCGAGTCATTAGCGGACGTGAGCCGGAGGAGGCCGAGCTGCGACCTCGCTGAGCATCAGCTGGGGACGCGCGGCCGCCTCGAACGAGCGCCGATAGTCGATGTATCCACCGGTGCGCAGCGCGTCGAGTGACTACAGGTAGGTCGGCACCGGATCGCTGGCCTCGACCTTGCCGAGGGCCGTGGCGAGTGTCGTTCGGCCGCCGAGGTGCTCGTCGACGACGACGAGTCCCACCGCGACGAGGTGCTTGCAGAACCAGCCCTGCGCGAAGTGCGGGCACGTGCAGTAGCCCTCGAGCTCGCGCTTGGTCCACGAGAGCTCGACCTCATAGACGCGCTTGGCCTGTACCGTCGCCTTCGCCCTGGTGCCGGAGACGACGAGGCCGCGGACGTAGCGCGTGTAGTCCTCCCCGCGGGCGAACACGAGATCGCCGGCAGCGCCCAGAAGCGCGGCCTCGGTCAGCGTCGGCTTCGTCATGGCAACACCAGGCGCACGCCGGCCCCCTCGGCCTCCTGCGCGTCACGCAGGGCATTGGTGCGGGCAAGATCGGCCTCGGCGGCGTGCCGGTCGGAGAAGTCGATGCGGCCGGTCCAGGTGCGAGCGAACGCGAGGGTCGCGATGAGGGCACCGTCGTTGCCGGTGT
>CAIVQM010000118.1 GCA_903908025.1 uncultured bacterium | reverse complement strand
GCCAGCGCTGCCAGCGTGGCCGGGCTGATCAAGATGCATGCCGCCGGCCGGCTCGACTCCGGGCAGGTCGTCGTGTGCACACTGACCGGCAACGGCCTCAAGGACACCCAGTGGGCACTCGACTCGGCGACCGAGCCGGTCGTCGTCCCCGTCGACGCGGGGGCCGTCGCGCGCGCCCTCGAGCTGGCGTAGCCATGACGTCGATCCGTCGTGACGCTGTTCGCGTCGCCGTGCCAGCCAGTAGCGCGAACCTGGGGCCGGGGTTCGACTCCATGGGGCTGGCGCTCGCGATCTACGACGAGCTCATCGCGATGGCCACCGACGATGAAGGTCTACTGGTCGAGGTAGTCGGCGAGGGCGAGGGCGTCGTGCCGCTCGACGAGACCAACCTCGTCGCCCACTCGATGCTCGAGGCCTTCGCCTGGCTGGATGTGCCGGTACCGGGATTCATCCTGCGATGCACGAACACCATCCCGCACGGCCGCGGGCTCGGCTCGTCCGCAGCGGCGATCATCGGTGGCATCGTGCTGGCTCGTGCGATGGTCACTGACGGCCGCGATCGGATGACCGACAGCGATGTGCTGCAGTTGGCCCTTCGTCAGGAGTCGCATCCTGACAATCTCAGCGCCGCGCTCTACGGCGGTTTCACGGTCGCGTGGCTGGAGCCGGATGGCTTCGCCGATGCGGTGCGGATGGATCCGCATGTCGACGTCCGACCTGTTGTGCTCGTGCCGCCGACGGTGCTGGCGACGTCGAAGGCGCGGGCACTCCTGCCGGAGACCGTGCCGTTCGCCGACGCGGCCGCGAACCTGTCGCGGTCCGCACTCCTCGTGCATGCGATGACGGTCGATCCGCGTCGGCTGATGAGCGCGACGCAGGACCGCCTGCACCAGCAGACTCGCGCCACGGCCTATCCCGAGTCGGTGCTGCTCATGGAGCGGCTCCGCGATGCCGGGATCCCTGCTGTCGTGTCCGGTGCCGGACCGTCGGTGCTGGCCTTCCCCGAGCCGGGCGCGGAGTCGGTGATCGCCGTGTCCGCCGGAGAGGGCTGGGCGATTCAGTCAGTTCCGATCGCCGCGATGGGAACGCGCGAAATCCCGGTGCCACCCCTGCCCTGACCCCACTCAGCGACCCCGTGGCCCATGGGGTGTTATGCTCGGTGAGTTCCAGAAGTGACGGCGACATGCCGATTCTCGGTTCCGAGACAACGGCCACTCACGTCATGTGATCTCGCGGCGGATCCCCGACCGCGCTGGACGACCCCCACGCAACCCGACCGTCCGGGCGCTCGCGGGGCGACCATCCCCTCCGTAATCGAGGGCAACCTCCAAAGGAAATATTCGTGACTGAAACCAAGTCGGGCTCCACAGGTTCCGCCGCCGGGGGCAAAGGCCTTTCCGGCATGCTCCTGCCCGAACTGAAGCAACTCGCCCAGCAGATGGGCATCTCCGGCGCCAGCGCCATGCGCAAGGGCGACCTCGTGACCGCCATCGGCGATCGCCAGCGTCCCGCGGCCGCCGCCCCGGCAGCCGAGCGATCGACCACCGCCAGCGAGCGTCCGCGCCGCTCGGCCCGCCGGGATCAGGCACCCGCCGAGACCACCGCTGCCGAGCCGTCCGCTCCCGCCGCGAGCGCCGAAGCGCCCGCCGAGCAGGACCGCGCGCCCCGCACCGACCGCAACGATCAGGGCAACCGGCAGGATCGCAACGACCGTCAGAACCAGGGCAATCGCAACGATCGTCCAAACCAGGGCAGCCAGAACCAGGGCGACCGCCAGAACCAGGGCGGCCAGGGCAACCAGGGCAGCCAGAACAACCAGGGCAACCGCAACGACCAGGGCAACCGCAACGACCAGAGCAATCGGGATGACGGTCCCGATGACGGCCGTCGTCGTCGTCGTGGCCGCGACCGTGGCCGCGACCGTGAGCGTTTCCGCGACCGTCCGCAGCGCGGGGGCAACCCGTACGGCGACGTCGATATCGAGATCGGCGAGGACGATGTGCTCGTTCCCGTGGCCGGCATCCTGGACGTAATGGAGAGCTACGCCTTCGTCCGCACCACCGGGTACCTGCCCGGCAGCAACGACGTCTACGTCTCGCTGTCGATGGTGCGCAAGCACGGCCTGCGCAAGGGCGATGCCATCACCGGCGCCACCAAGGCGGCAAAGGACGGTGATCGCAAGGAGAAGTTCAACCCGCTCGTGCGCATCGACACCGTCAACGGCGGACCCCTCGAAGCGGCGCTCAACCGGCCCGAGTTCTCCAAGCTGACGCCCCTGTACCCGCAGGATCGCCTGCGTCTGGAGACGACGCCGGGCAACCTGACCACGCGTGTCATCGACCTCGTCGCGCCGATCGGCAAGGGCCAGCGTGGCCTGATCGTGTCGCCTCCCAAGGCGGGCAAGACGATGGTGCTGCAGTCGATCGCGAACGCGATCGTGACGAACAACCCTGAGGTCCACCTCATGGTCGTCCTCGTCGACGAGCGGCCCGAAGAGGTCACCGACATGCAGCGCTCGGTGAAGGGCGAGGTCATTGCCTCGACCTTCGACCGGCCGGCCGAGGACCACACGATCATCGCCGAGCTGTCCATCGAGCGAGCCAAGCGCCTGGTCGAGCTCGGTCACGATGTCGTGGTCCTGCTTGACTCGATGACGCGTCTGGGCCGCGCCTACAACCTTGCGGCGCCCGCATCGGGTCGCATCCTGTCGGGCGGCGTCGACTCGACCGCGCTGTACCCGCCCAAGCGCTTCTTCGGCGCTGCTCGCAACATCGAGAATGGCGGCTCGCTCACCATCCTGGCAACGGCGCTCGTCGAGACCGGATCCCGCATGGACGAGGTGATCTTCGAGGAGTTCAAGGGCACCGGCAATATGGAGCTCAAACTCGATCGACGCCTCGCCGACAAGCGGATCTTCCCGGCCGTCGACGTCGACGCATCCGGAACCCGCAAGGAAGACCTCCTCATGACGCCCGAGGAGCTCAAAATCGTCTGGAAGCTTCGTCGGGTGCTCCACGCCCTCGATCAGCAGCAGTCGATCGAACTGCTCCTCAACAAGCTTCGGGAGACTCAGAGCAACAGCGAGTTCCTCCTGCAGGTGCAGAAGACGTCGCCGGCCGTGGGCGCCTCACGGGACGAGGACTGAGAGATACCCGGCAGGCGGGATTTCCCGCCTGACCGGCCCGGTGGCATACTTATTGAGTTCCGGTTCACGGTCGCCCGCCCGGGCAGACCGACCCGGAATCACGAGAGGGAGACATGAAGCCTGATATTCACCCCGCATACGCGGAGACCACGGTCACCTGCAGTTGCGGCAGCACGTTCACCACGCGCAGCACCGCCAAGAGCGGCCAGATCCACGCCGACGTGTGCTCGCAGTGCCACCCGTTCTACACCGGCAAGCAGAAGATCCTCGACACCGGTGGTCGCGTGGCCAAGTGGGAGAGCCGCTACGGCAACAAGGCGACAGACAAGCCCGCGGAGAAGTCCGCAGACAACTAGCTTCACCACCCGGGCGCCGGCCCGGGGTCGGCCGCGTGTCTCCCCCGTCGCGCGGTCGGCCCCCGACCGGCGCCCGGTGTTTTACCCGAATGATGTGCCCCGACCGCCTGTCCATGGAACCCGGAGACCCGCGATGTTCGAGTCCTGCGTCGAACTGCTCGACGAGTACTCGCGGGTCGAGGGCCAGCTGGCCGATCCGGCGATCCACGGCGACCAGGCGGCGGCCCGCAGGCTCGGCCGTCGGTTCGCCGAGCTCGGCCCGATCGTGGCCGCCTACCGCGAGTGGCTGTCGGGTAACGACGATCTCGCTGCGGCGCGCGAGCTGGGTGAGGTCGATGAGGCTTTCGCCGACGAGGTTGCCAGCCAGCAGGAGCGTGTCGACGCCGCCGCTGAGCGACTTCGCGAGCTGCTGTTGCCCCGCGACCCGATGGACGACAAGGACATCATCATCGAGGTCAAGGCGGGGGAGGGCGGCGAGGAATCGGCGCTGTTCGCCAGCGATCTCGCCCGGATGTACATCCGCTACGCAGAGCGCCGCGGCTGGTCGGCCCAGATCCTCGACATGGTCGAATCCGACCTGGGTGGCTACAAGGACATCTCCATTGCGATGAAGGCCAAGGGCATTCCGGAGCCCGGCACCGGCCCGTTCGCTCGTCTGAAGTTCGAGGGCGGCGTGCACCGCGTGCAGCGCGTTCCCGTGACGGAGTCGCAGGGTCGGATCCACACCTCTGCGGCCGGCGTTCTGGTGCTGCCCGAGGCGGAGGACGTCGACGTCGTCATCGATGCGAACGACCTGCGGATCGACGTCTACCGCTCGTCGGGTCCCGGTGGCCAGAGCGTCAACACGACCGACTCCGCGGTCCGCATCACCCACGTGCCGACCGGTGTTGTGGTCTCCTGCCAGAACGAGAAGAGCCAGCTCCAGAACAAGGAGTCGGCCATGCGCATCCTGCGTGCCCGGCTGCTGGCCTTCGCGCAGGAGCAGGCAGACAAGGAGGCCTCGGACGTCCGGCGCTCCCAGGTGCGCACGGTCGACCGCAGCGAGCGGATCCGCACCTACAACTACCCGGAGAACCGGCTGAGCGACCATCGGGTCGGCTTCAAGTCGCACAATCTCGACCAGGTGCTCGACGGTGATCTCGATGCCGTCATCGACGCGTGCGTAACGGCCGACCAGAACGCTCGCCTGAGCGAGGTCGGCGGCGGCTGATGTCCTGGACGGAGGACCACACCGTGGGCGGCCGCGTGACGATCCGCGACGTGCTGTTTGACGCCGAGCACCGTCTTGGGCGGGTTGGGGTTCCGTCGCCGAATGTCGACGCAGCCGAACTGGTGGCCTTCGCCCTCGGCACCACGCGCAGCCGGCTCTTCCTGCAGGACCAGATCACGGGCGAGCAGAAGGTCCGGGTCGAGCAGTTGCTGGCGCGCCGGCTGACCCGCGTTCCGCTTCAGCACCTGCTGGGCACTGCGGGCTTCCGTCACATCGAGGTTGAGGTCGGACCGGGAGTCTTCATCCCCCGTCCCGAGACCGAGCTCGTCACCGAGGCTGGACTGCGCGAGCTGGCCGCGCAACCGCTGGGGCAACGCATCGGCGTCGACCTGTGCTCCGGCAGCGGCGCCATCGCCATCTCGCTGGCCCTTGAGGTCGAGGGCAGTCGCGTCCATGCGGTCGAACTCAGTGACGACGCCATCACCTGGACGCGCCGCAATGTCTCTGCCTACGAGGATCGCGTCGCGGCGAAGGGCTCGCGCGTCGAGGTGCTGCACGACGATGCCACGACCGTTGCGGACCCGGGTCACCCCCTTGCCCGGCTGACGGGCCAGGTGGCCGTTGTCGTCACGAACCCCCCGTACATCCCCGATGCGATGATCCCGCGCGAGCCTGAGGTACGCGACCACGAGCCCGGCATGGCGCTCTACGGCGGCGACGATGGGATGGATGTCATCAGAGGCGTCCTGCGCACCGCCGCCATCCTGTTGCGGCCCGGTGGCCTCGTCGTCATCGAGCATGCCGATGTCCAGGGCCTGGGTGCCGGCGTTGCGGGTGTCCCGGCTGTCACGTCGGCACTCGTTGCCGACGCATCCCTCTCGTCGCTGACGGGCGTGCCCGTGGGACAACCGCTGTTCACGGCGGTGGCCGATCGCATCGACCTCAACGGATTGCCGAGGTTCACCCTCGCGCGACGCTCGGGAGCGTCATCGTGACCCAGCGCATCGCCGCCGCCGACGGCAGCAATCGCACGCGGGCCGTTGCTGCCGCGCTGGCCGCCGTGCGGCGTGGTGACCTCGTCCTGATCCCGACGGAGTCCGTCTACGCCGTCGCCACCGATGCGTTCTCGCGGCGGGGAGTGGCCGCGCTGCGCGATGCGAAGGGCTACGACGAGCATGTCCCGCTGCCCGTGATGGTCGGATCTCGGTCGACGGTGCCGGGCATAGCGGCGCGTTCCAGCGATGACGCGCGGGCGCTGATGGACGCCTTCTGGCCCGGTCCACTGACCCTGCTGCTCGACCCGCAGCCGACGCTCGCCTGGGATCTGACCCCGTCGAGCCCCATCGCGGTGCGGATGCCGCTGCATCCGCTGGCGCTGGCACTGCTCGCCCAGACCGGACCGCTGGTCGTGACGTCCGCGAACCTTCCCGGCCTGAGCCCGCCGACGGATGCCGACGACGCCATCGCCCAACTGGGCGACTACGCCGCTCTGGTCCTCGATGCGGGCGACGTGAGTGACGTGACCGCGCTGCCGAGCACGGTGGTCGATGTCACGGGGGAGCAGCCGCGAGTCGTGCGGATCGGTGCCATCTCGATCGACCGGCTTCGTGTCGTGTGTCCGCATGTGGTCGACGGTGACGACGTCCCGACCCAATAGGCTGAATACGCGCGCGAATGCCGTCGCCGTGCAGGAGAGGGAGTTGCATGAACAGCACGCCGTTCTGGGGCCCGGACTTCGACGAGCTCGCCGCGGAGGACCCCGAGATCGCGTCGATCGTCCTGTCCGAACTCGACCGCCTGCGCAGCGGCATACAGCTGATCGCGAGCGAGAACTTCACGTCGCCGGCCGTCCTGGCGGCACTCGGCTCGACGCTCAGCAACAAGTACGCGGAGGGCTACCCCGGCAAGCGCTACTACGGCGGCTGCTCAGAGGTCGATCGCGCAGAGATCATTGGCATTGACCGCGCGAAGGCGCTGTTCGGCGCGGAGCACGCGAACCTGCAGCCGCACAGCGGCGCGAGCGCGAACATTGCCGCCTACGGTGCCTTCGTCAAGCCGGGCGAGACCGTCATGGCGATGAGCCTCCCGCATGGCGGCCATCTGACCCACGGTTCCAAGGTCAACTTCTCGGGCAAGTGGTTCAACATCGTCTCGTACGGCGTTCGCGAGGACACCGAACTGATCGACTACGACAACGTCCGGGCTCTGGCGCGCGAGCATCGGCCGAAGATGATCATCACCGGGGCCACCGCCTACCCCCGACTGATCGACTTCGCGGCCTTCCGCGAGATCGCCGACGAGGTCGGCGCGATCCTCATGGTCGATGCGGCGCACTTCATCGGGCTGGTCGCCGGGCAGGCGATCCCCAGCCCAGTGCCGTACGCCGATGTCGTGACGTTCACGACGCACAAGGTGCTGCGCGGGCCGCGGGGCGGCATGATCCTGTGCCGCGAAGAGCACGCGCCGGCGATCGACAAGGCCGTGTTCCCGATGATGCAGGGCGGTCCCCTCATGCACGCGGTGGCCGCAAAGGCCGTTGCGCTCAAGGAGGCGGCCACTCCCGAGTACCAGGCCTATGCGAGCCAGGTCATCGTCAACGCCCAGGCGTTGGCGGCAGGTCTTGCAGACGAGGGCATGCGCCCGGTCAGTGGTGGCACCGATACCCACTTGGCGCTCATCGATCTCCAGGGCATCGGGCTCACGGGCGACGTGGCGGAGATGCGCTGCGATGCCGCTCGCATCACCCTGAACAAGAACTCGATTCCCTACGATCCGCAGCCGCCGTCAAAGGGTTCCGGCATCCGCGTGGGCACACCGGCGGTCACGACACAGGGGATGACCGAGGGCGATATGGCGACTGTCGCGTCGTTGATCTCACGGGCTGTGCGTGACGAGGACGGCACGCAGGCCGCAGCCATCGCAGACGATGTGTCCGCGCTGGTCACCCGACACCCGGCTTATCCGCGAGGCTGATCGCGTATGCGCGAATACCTGTTGTGCCTGCTGGCCGCCGCGGCGGTCACGTATCTGCTGACCCCACCGGTCCGCAGCCTGGCACTCAGGTGGGGCTTCATGGCGGCGGTGCGCGATCGGGATGTGCACGATTCTCCGACGCCGCGGCTGGGCGGCCTGGCCATGGTCGGGGGGATCGTGGCGGGCCTGCTGCTCGCCAGCAAGCTCCCGATGATGAGGTCGGTCTTCGAGGGCACCAACACCGCCGTGGCGCTGCTGTCGGGCGTGGCGATCATCGTCGCTCTCGGCATCGTTGATGACCGCTGGGGCCTCGATGCGCCGACCAAGCTGGCCGGACAGGTACTGGCAGCGGGCGTGATGGCCTTCCAGGGCATCGCGATCATCTGGCTGCCGATCGGCGGGACGTTCGTCCTCGACCCGCTGACGAGCGTGCTGTTCACCGTGATCATCGTGCTCGTCAGCATCAACGCCATCAACTTCGTCGACGGCCTCGACGGCCTCGCCGCTGGGATTGTCGCCATTGCTGCAGGAGCCTTCTTCGCATACGCCTATTTGCTGTCGGTCGAGTTGGGCTTCGAGCGGGCCACGCTGGCGACTCTGGTCTCTGTGCTGCTGGTGGGCGTGTGCGTGGGCTTCCTGCCGAACAACTTCTTCCGCGCCCGGATCTTCATGGGAGACACCGGGTCGATGACCCTCGGCCTGCTGCTTGCGGCCGGAACCATCACGTTGTCCGGGCAGGTCGACCCGAGCGCGGTTGCGGGCGGCACCCTGTTCCCGACGCTGCTGCCCGTCCTGCTGCCGGTTGCGGTGATGGCGGTGCCGCTGATGGACCTGCTGCTCGCCGTCGTTCGCCGAACCCGCGCCGGCCGCAACCCCTTCGCACCGGACAAGCAGCACCTGCACCATCG
>CAIVQM010000117.1 GCA_903908025.1 uncultured bacterium | reverse complement strand
CCATGAACACCGTGACGTAGAACAGGCCGGGCCCGAGGAACAGCGCACGCGAACCGAGGGCGCGGCGCTTGTGTGCGCCACGCCCCCGGTTCGGAGTTACTGCTGGTGTTGTCACAATCAGCCGGACGTGACCTCAGTGGCAATCTTCGTGTAGGCCGAGCTCTGCTCGCCGAGGTCGACGATGGCCTCCTCCTTGAGGAGCTCGGCGGGCGTCATGCCCATATTCGGGTACGCGGCTGACATGCCAGCCACGGCCTCGGTCTCCATGGCTGCCTGGTTGGGAACCTTGTAGAGGATGTTCTCAGCAACCCAGGCATGGTTGGCAGGGTCGAGGATGTAGTTGATGAACGCCATCCCGGCCTCCTTGTTCTTGGAGGACTTGAGCACCACCATCGTGTCGGACCACAGGTCACTGCCCTCCTTGGGCACGACGAACTTGATGTTCGGGTCCTCGGCGATGCCGTAGTTGCACCAGCCGTCCCACGCCTCGACCATGGTGGCCTCGCCGGACACCAGACGCGTGTAGAACGTCGTGTCGTCGTAGGCGAGCAGGTCGGGCTTCTGCGCGAGTGTGAGGTCCTTCGCTGCGGCGAGTTCATCGGCGTTGGTGGTGTTGATCGAGTAGCCCAGCGACTTCAGCGCCGGCAGCAGTAGCCAGCGCTCGGTCGAGAGCATCGTGATCTTGCCCTTGTTCTCGGCGGCCGGCTTCAGGATGTCGTTCCAACTCGTGGGCGCGGTGGGGACGAGGTCGCTGCGATAGCAGATGCCCGTGGTGCCCCAGGTGTAGGGAACCGAGAACTTGTTGCCCTTGTCGAAGGGCATCTGCGTAGCCTCGGGGTACAGGTTCTTCAGGTTCGGGATGAGAGCCGGGTCCATGGGCTCGAGCAGTCCGGCGTCGTTGAGGGCCTGGGCGTACTGACCCGAGACGAACGCGACGTCGATGCCGGAGTCGCCACCGGCGGTGAGCTTGCCCATGATCTCCTCATTGGTCGCGTGGTTTGCGATCGTGAGGGGGGCGCCGACGGCCGTCTGGAACTTCGCGGGGAGGTCCTCGGGGTAGTAGCCCGCCCAGTTGGAGACCGTCAGAGTCTGCTTCGTCAGGTCGGCCTTCGGGTCGAGGGTCGAGCCCGCGGCTGCACTGCCCGCGTCGCTCGAGCTGCTGCCTCCGCAGGCGGCCAGCAGGAGGGCCGCGCTGACCGCGATCGCTCCAGCGACTCCGGACCTGCGCATGGTGCCTGCGCCTACTCGCATCTGTTGACTCCCATCCGGCGCGTTTCCGCACCGACCTTCAACCCCGGACCCATTGCCCGAGGATGGGTGAGGATTGCACATGAATCCAAAGACGTGCAAGCGAATTTCCCCACGAAACACAACCGTTATACAAATTTGTTGAATTTGGATTCAACACCTTGTGAGGCGCGTTAGGGTACTGGCTCGACGGTGGGAGGAGGTGCCAATGGCTCGTGCGAAGAGCACGCGACGGACCGATCTGCTCGAGGCGGCGCAGCGCGCGATGGCCGAGCATGGAGCGGGTGTGCGCCTCAATCAGGTCGCCGAGGAGGCCCCAGACTCGCGGCAAGCTCCAGGGGCTGACGGCGCCGATGTCAATCTACGAGGTACACCTTGGCTCGTGGATGCGCGTCCCCGAGGAGGACGGGCGCTCGCTGACCTACCGCGAGATCGCGCACCGGCTGGCCGAGCATGT
>CAIVQM010000116.1 GCA_903908025.1 uncultured bacterium | reverse complement strand
GGAAATCTGCCGGGCACCGCGACACACTTCTTATGCGCCCCCTTCACGTGGCGAGCGCAGCAGGCAGGAGGCGTCCATGACAACCGAGTACCGGGTAACGATCGAGCCACTCGGCCGCGAGATCACGTGCCGTGACGACCAGACAATCCTCGATGCCTGCCTGCGCGCCGGTGTCTGGGTTCCGCACTCCTGCACCCACGGCACCTGCGCGACCTGCAAGGCAGAGGTCCTCGAGGGCGAGGTCAGCCACGGCGAGGCGTCCTCCTTCGCACTGATGGACTTCGAGCGCGAGGAGGGCAAGACCCTGCTCTGCGTGTGCAAGCCGATGTCCGACGTGATCATCGAGGCCGACGTCGAGGCCGACGACGCGATCGAGGTCCACCCCGTCAGGGACTTCCACGGCACGCTGGTGTCGATGGAGGACGTGGCACTCGACACGCGCCGCCTGATCGTCGAACTCGACCAGGACCTCGTCTTCAACGCCGGCCAGTACATGTCACTTGTCGTCCCAGGCGAGCCGGGAGTCACTCGCACATACTCGATGGCGAGCATCCCGACTGAGCCCCGGCGACTGGAGTTCCAGGTCCGCCGCACCCCCGGTGGCCTCGCCACGGATGGCTGGATCTTCGCCAACCTCGCCGTCGGTGATTCCATCGATCTCATCGGTCCGTACGGCCGCTTCGTACTCCGCACCGATCGCACCGAGCCGTCGGTGCTCATCGCCGGCGGGACGGGCCTCGCACCCATCGCGTCGATGATCCGGCACGCACTCGAGAACGACCTCGACAGCATCGGCCACATGACCCTGTACCAGGGCGCCCGGACGCGCGAGGGGATCTACGACGTCGAGCTCTTCCGGGCTCTAGAGGCGCAGCATCCCGAACGCTTCACCTACCGGCCGTGCCTGTCCGAGGAGGAGGCCGAGGGATTCTCGTCCGGCATGGTCACCGACGTGCTGAACGCCAACCACGAGACGCTCAAGGGCCACATCGGCTACGTGTGCGGACCGCCGGCCATGGTCGAGGCCGCACTCAAGACCCTGATGCTCAAGCGGCTGTTTCCGAGGGACATCTACAAGGAGGAGTTCCTTGATGCCAGCGCTGCTGCATCGCAGATTCGCTCCCCCCTCATCAAGCGCTAGGAGGCCCGGTGTCGGCGATTGATCACGTCGAACCGTCGCACGACCTGCCGGTCACGGTGGTCGTGTCTCGTCGTCCGGCCCCCGGTATGGAAGACGCGCTGCTGCAGTGGGCCGACGGCATTGTTGCCGCTGCCAGCGGCTTTCCCGGTCACTTGAGCGCCGAGATGTATCCGCCATCAGCGCCCGACCGCGAGGACCTGGTGATGGCGTTCTCGTTCGCGAGCGCCCAGGCACTGAGCGAGTGGGAGCACAGCAGCGTGCGCCGAGAGTGGCTCGACCGAGCCGCTCCGCTCGTGGAGGGTGAGACACGTGCACACGCCGTCAGCGGCTTCGAGGGGATCTTCGCGCCGAGTGTCCACGCCAACGCGAGTCCCCCGCCGCGCTGGAAGACCGCGACGGTCATCGCCGTTGCCCTCTACCCGGCGTCACTGCTCATCAGCTGGCTGCTGGTGCCGCACCTGATGTCACTGCCGGTTGCACTGCGCGTGCTGATCACGACAGCGATCGTCGTGCCGTTCATGGTGTGGGTCGGCGTGCCGTGGCTGACCGGGCGCCTGCGCACCTGGCTGCACCCTTAAGCCGGACGTAGCTCCTGCGACCACACCGTCAGGTCGGCCAGCACCTCCGGGATCGGGTCGACACCGATACCCGGCCCGGTCGGCACCGATAGACCACCGTCCTGCAGGACGAAGGGCTCCGTGACGTCGACCTTGTAGTAGCGGTTCGACGCACTGGTGTCACCCGGCAGCGTGAAGCCGGGCAGTGCCGCCAGAGCCAGGTTCGCCGCTCGACCGATCCCCGTCTCGAGCATCCCGCCGCACCAGACGGGGATACCCCGGCTCAGGCACAGGTCGTGGATCTCCTTGGCCGTCAGGTATCCCCCGACCCTGGCCGGCTTGATGTTGATGATCGACGTCGCTCCGAAGTGAATGGCCGAGTCCGCGGACGCGACCGAGTGGATCGACTCGTCGAGGCAGATCGGCGTTGCACACGCCTCGGACAGCAGGACATGGCCGTAGAGATCCTCCTCGTGCAGCGGCTGCTCGTGCAGCAGCAGGCCGAACTCGTCGAAGGAAGCCAGGTGATCGGCGTCCGAGCGCAGGTACGCCTGATTGGCATCTGTCTGCAAGGGGATATCCGGCCAGCGGCCACGGACGGCCGCCACCGGCTCACGATCCCAGCCGGGCTCGATCTTCAGCTTGATCCGCCGGTAGCCGGCATCGATGTACCCCTCGACCTCGTCGAGCAGCTCGGCGACGGACTCCGACGTGGGGATGCCCACCGAGACACCGCTCGGGACGTGGGTGCGCTCGGCACCGAAGTAGGTGGCCAGCGACATCGACTGCTGACGCAGCCACACGTCGAGCAGTGCCGTCGACAGTGCCGTCTTCGCCATCGGGTGCCCACGAACGACATCCATCGCCGAACGAACTGCCAGGGGATCGTTGTCGTCACCGATCTCCGAGAGTGCAGGCAGCAGGTGCCGGGTGATCACGTCGATCGCCGTGTCGCTGTACTCGTAGCTGTAGCCCGGCCAGGACATCGTGGTGCACTCGCCCCAGCCACTGATGCCGTCCGACGACACCGCTTCGACGAGGATCACGTCACGCACGACCTCGGTGCCGAAGCTCGTCCGGAACGGGCGCACCAGGGGGATGTTGAGCCGATGCAACCGGATGAGCTCGATGGTCATGGTGCCCTCTCCAGAACGTAACCGCCAGCACCGCTGACGCCGATGATGCGGAAGCCGTCGCCGAATGCCGCGAGCAGTGCCTCGCGAAGCGCCACGCGCCACTGTGCCGCTGCGACGGGATCCGCCGCTCGCAGGGCGACGATGTCGTCCGGCAGCTCGATTTCGAGGACGTCGCGCCCGGCAATGACGAGATCCGTCGGATCGAGGGGCTCGAGTCGCCCCGCTGCTGCTGCGTAGGCCCGAGGCGAGTCGAGCCGCCACCAGGCGAACAGCCGGTCGGTCGGATCGCCGCTGTTGATGCCGTCGTCCATGCTGCCGTAGAAGTTGACCTCGAACCCGTCGACCTCGACTCCCAGCTTGATCAGGTTCAAGCGGGCATTGCGACGGACCAGCGGGTCGAATGTCCAGACAATCGTGTCGATGCCGCGGTCAAGGGCCCACACCCGCTGGTGCATCTTCAGCGCTGTCCCGATGTGCTGGTCACGGTATGGGTCCAGCACCGCGGCCATGTGTGAGTGGAGGTGGTCGTGCCATCCGGAACCGTCACGATGGCGACCCGCGAAAGCGAGGGCCGCCGCGATCGGCACGTCATCGCGGAAGGCCACCGACACATACCCGCCTGCGTGCACGAGCGCCCGCATGAGGTTGCCCGGGACCTGCGTGGACCCGTCAGCCGCCGGCCAGACGACGTCGAACAGCCGACGTGCGACATCGAGGTCACTAAGGTCGGTTAGGGCGCGCACCTGCACGCCCGCTCGTTCCTCAGCGGCCGCTAGGTCACGTTCCGGGGACGAGGGGTTCACAGGCCTCACCGTATCGAGATCGGAAGTTGAGCATGCCGCAGTCGGCCCTTTCCCAGCAGGCACACGAGCTGCTGCCGGCCATGCTCGACGCTGTCGAGGCGCTCGTGACCATCGAGTCACCGACCGAGGACATCGACGCCTGCCGCGCCATCGCACAGGAGGCCGTCGGGATCTTCGAGGGCTGGCTGCCCGAACCGGCACGCGTCGAGATCCACGCGGATCGACCCGTCTGGCGATGGGGGCCGGCACGGCCTCGCGTCCTGCTCCTTGGCCACCTCGACACCGTGTGGCCCATCGGTTCACTTGCGCGCCTGCCCTTCTCCAACGACGGATCGGTGCTGCGCGGGCCGGGGGTCTTCGACATGAAGGCAGGTGTCGTTCAGGGCTGGGCGGCCCTCGCCCTCGCGGGACTGAACGAGACCTCCGGTGTCGGCATGCTGCTGACGACCGACGAGGAGACCGGCTCGCACGCATCCCGCGACCTGATCACCGATGCGATCACCAATGCCGAAGCCGTCCTTGTCCTCGAACCGTCCATCGACGCAGCGCTGAAGACTGCGCGCAAGGGCACCTCCTGGTACACCCTCGAATTCGAGGGACGTGCCGCGCATGCCGGCCTTGATCCCGAGCGGGGGATCAACGCCCTTCTGGCGGCCGCGGAGTTCGCCGGTGCATGCAGCGCCTGGGCAGACGCCGATGCCGGCACCACCGTCACTCCGACCCTGCTGCACGCCGGCACCACGGCCAACACTGTCCCGGCCCAGGCAAGCCTGACGCTCGATGTCCGGGCGTGGTCGTGGGCGGAGCAGTCCCGCGTCGACCATGCGGTGCGCGCCTGGCGTCCGACCGTCAACTCGGCGGGCATCTTCGTCCTCGGCGGGATCGATCGCCCGGCCATGGAGGAGTCGTCCTCCGGCACCCTCTTCGCCCTCGCCCAGGCCGCGGCCGTCACCCTCGGCCTCCCGCCCATCGAGGGCCGGTCGGTCGGCGGTGCGAGCGACGGCAACCTGACCGCCGCTGCGGGCATCCCGACGCTCGATGGCCTCGGTGCGGTCGGCGATGGCGCGCATGCGGACCACGAGTGGGCCAGCGTGCCGGCCATGCCGGAGCGGGCGGCCCTGCTCGCCGATCTCCTGCTGCGGCTGCTAGCGCCCTGACACACCCCAGCCTTACGCTGGCGCAATGGGGATCACGACGACGATCAGAGTCACCACCACAACACGTGACGCCGTCAATCGCCTGCGCGAGCAGACGGGCGAGAGCGCCAGCGTGGTTATCGACAAGGCTCTAGCCGCCTATGCGGAGTCGGTGTTCTGGGATCGCTGGCGCGAAGCGGACCACACTCAAGAACCCGACCTCACACTCTGGGATCGGGCCAGCGAGCATGACCTTCGGCTGACGGATCGTCCGCGTTCGCGGACCAGCCCATCGGACGCGTAACATCGTGCGGTGACCGACGGCCCCCTGATTGTCCAGAGCGACAAGACGCTCCTGCTCGAAGTCGATCACGCTGACGCCGCCGAATGCCGCAAGGCCATCGCCCCGTTCGCGGAGCTCGAGCGGGCTCCCGAGCACATCCACACCTATCGACTGACCCCGCTCGGGCTGTGGAATGCCCGCGCTGCCGGCCACGATGCCGAGCAGGTCGTCGACACCCTGCTGCGCTACTCGCGCTATCCCGTACCGCATGCCCTGCTGATCGACGTCGCCGAGACGATGTCGCGCTACGGCCGCCTGCAGGTGAGCAACCACCCCGTCCACGGCCTCGTACTGCAGGCGATCGACCCGGCCGTGCTCGAGGAGGTGCTGCGCAGCAAGAAGGTCTCGCCACTGCTCGGCGCTCGCCTTGATGAGACCACCGTCGCCGTGCATCCCAGCGAGCGCGGCCATCTGAAGCAGGCCCTGGTGAAGCTCGGCTGGCCCGCGGAGGACGTCGCGGGCTACGTCGACGGCGAGCGCCACCTCATCGGCCTCAAGGCCGAGGACTGGCAGCCCCGCCCGTACCAGACAGAGGCGGCAGAGGGCTTCTGGCACGGTGGCTCGGGGGTCGTGGTCCTGCCCTGCGGCTCCGGCAAGACCATCGTCGGCGCGCTGGCGATGGCCCTCGCCCAGGCGACGACCCTCATCCTCGTCACGAACACCGTGGCCGCGCGTCAGTGGCGCGACGAGTTGCTGCGCAGAACGACCCTGACAGCCGACGAGATCGGCGAGTACTCCGGAGCGCGCAAGGAGATCCGCCCCGTCACGATCGCGACGTATCAGGTGATGACCACGAAGCGGCAGGGCATCTACCCCCACCTCGAGGTCTTCGACTCCCGCGACTGGGGCCTGATCATCTATGACGAGGTGCATCTGCTCCCCGCACCGATCTTCCGCTTCACGGCCGATATCCAGTCGCGTCGCCGACTCGGCCTCACCGCCACCCTCGTGCGCGAGGACGGCCGCGAGAGCGATGTGTTCTCCCTCATCGGGCCCAAGCGCTATGACGCGCCCTGGAAGGACATCGAGAACCAGGGGTACATCGCGCCTGCCGACTGCATCGAGGTGCGCGTCACGCTTCCCGATGGCGATCGCATGACGTATGCAATGGCGGAGCCCGAGGATCGCTACCGCCTTGCAGCGTCCGCTCCCGAGAAGATCCGCATCACCGAGGAGATCGTCAAGCGGCATGCGGACGAACGCGTCCTCGTCATCGGCCAGTACCTCGATCAGCTCGCTGAACTGGGCGAGCACCTCGACGCTCCCGTCATCACCGGCGCGACGCCCGTACGCGAGCGTGAGCGCTTGTTCGAGAGCTTTCGAACGGGTGAGACACGCGTTCTCGTCGTGAGCAAGGTGGCCAACTTCTCGGTCGACCTGCCCGAGGCAGGCATCGCGATCCAGGTGAGCGGCACGTTCGGATCACGCCAGGAGGAGGCCCAGCGGCTCGGCCGGGTCTTGCGTCCGAAGGCCGACGGACGGGCTGCCCACTTCTACTCGATCGTCACACGCGACACCGTCGATGCCGACTTCGCCCAGCACCGGCAGCGCTTTCTCGCCGAACAGGGCTACGCCTACCGGATCATCGACGCCGAGGATATTCACGCCGGATCATGGGACGTGCCGTAGCCAGGCTAGGCGGGCACGCCCGACATGGTCGCAGCCACATCACGCAAGGTCTCATCGTCAACAACGTCAAGCATCAGCTGCAGGCGCAGACGTCGGTCGACCACATCGTCGAGCGCGAACGCTCCCTCATGCACCACGGCCTGGACGACATCCGCGTGCGTGTACCCCGGGGCATGCACCAACGGCAGTGCCAGTTGCGGATCATCGGCGACGAGTGCCGCGACTTCCGCATCGCGGGTGTCGACCAGTGGGATCGTCTGGGTGATGCACTCGCGCCGCGACAGACCCGACTCCGTCAGGACGGTGTCGACGAGATCACGTGCCATGACCCGGTAGGTCGTCCACTTGCCCCCGACGATCGCGAGGACTCCGGGTGCCACGCGGGCAATGCGGTGCTCGCGCGTGACCTTCGCCGTGTTGCCACCCACCGCCTGGTCGCGCACCAGTGGCCGGAGGCCCGCGAAGGTGTAGGTCACATCGGCTGTAGTGACCGGATGCGCAAGTACTCCGCAGAGCAGACCGAGCAGGTAATCGACGTCATCAGCCGTCGGCTCGACCGCATCGGGATCACCCAGCCACTCGGTGTCGGTCGTGCCGACGAGCCAGTGCGTGGGTGTCGGGATGACGAAGAGGACGCTCTTGCCCGTCGGGATGATCAGTGCCGTCTCGCCGTTGATCGCCGTGCGCGGCAGCCGAAGGTGGACGCCCTTCGATCGGGTGACGGCCACCGCGTCGGCAGCCCCCGTGAAGATCGCCGAGGCCTCGGGCGCCCAAACCCCGACACAGAGCGCAATACAACGTGCCGAGACGGTGAAGGACTCGCCGGTGAGCTCATCACGCAGCGTCACGCGGTGCACGCCGTCCGATGTGGCGCTCTCCTCGCCGATCAAGGCCACGTGCGTTGCAACAAGCGCCCCCTGCTCGGCCGCCGTGCGCGCGATGGCAACTGCGAGGCGCGCGTCGTCCATCTGCGCGTCGTAGTACTGGATGGCTCCGATCAGCGAGTCGGGGCTCAGGTCCGGGAACTGCGCGAGGGCCTTCGTCTTCGACAGGTGCCGGTGTCGCGGCAGGACACCTGAGCCGGCCAGCACGTCGTAGGCGAGGAGCCCGGCGCCGATGTACGCCCGCTCCCACACGCGATGGTGAAGCGGCAGCATGAACGGCAGCGGCCGGACCAGATGCGGCGCCAGGGTCGTCAGCAGTAGTTCGCGCTCGCGCAGGGACTCGCGCACGAGCGCGACATTCCCCTGCTGCAGGTAGCGCAGCCCGCCGTGGACGAGTTGCGATGACCTGCTGCTCGTGCCGCCCGCGATGTCGCCCTTGTCGATCAGGCCCACCCGCAGCCCGCGCGATGCCGCGTCGAGGGCCGTGCCGGTACCCGTGGCACCCGCACCGACGACCAAGAGGTCGAGGACCTCGTCCTGCATCGCCTGCATCGCAGCAGCGCGGCTGGTCCGGCTGAGCGAACTGGTCATGACGACATCACCCCCTCCAGTATGCGCCGGATCAGTGATCACGCGGCCTCAGCGCGAAGCGGCCGTCGACGTCGAAGCTGAAGTCGTCGACCGTGCCAATGCCGGGCAGCGGCAGGTGCACGGTGCCGAGCGATGCTGAGCCCTTCACGGCAATCTCTGCCATCGGATCACCGTCAGGGCCACAGGGCGTCACGGTGAGGGTGAGCTCGACATCGACGGAGCCGGCCTTGGCATGCCCGGTGACGGACCAGGGCGCGGCAGACGCGGGGCCCTCGCCCTGGTAGCTGAGCACATGTGCGTCGTTGCGCGTCACGATCATGCGCGCCGGCGTCTGGATGAAGAAGTTCGTGCGCAACTGGTCAAGGGCCAGCAGCAGGGTGAGGTCGATAGCCGCATCGGTCACCTGGAGTTCGCCACCGGAGACCGGCGCCGAGACCTCGACGTCCATCAGCCCGATCTTGCCGCTGCGCAAGCGCACCTCGGCACCGTCAACCGTGTGGATCGCCCAGGAGCCCTCAACCGACATGCCCACAGCCTGCCACCCCGCTGACAAGCCCTGTTGAGCGGCGGGCTGTGGGGGTGTCGGCGGCGTTTTTCGCCCCCACAACCCGCCTCTCAACAAGAGAGAAGGGGCGACACCGTTGCCGGTGTCGCCCCTTCCCAGGGAGTGAGTCTGGACTAGAAGTCCATGCCGCCCATGCCGCCGTCGCCGCCGCCCATGGCGGGCGCCGACTTCTCGGGCTTCTCGGCGACAACCGCCTCGGTCGTGAGGAACAGACCCGCGATGGACGCGGCGTTCATCAGTGCCGAACGGGTGACCTTGGCCGGATCGATGATGCCGGCCTTGATCATGTCGACGTACTGGCCGGTGGCCGCATCGAGACCCCAGCCGGGCTCGAGCTCGCGCACCTTCTCCGCCACGACGCCGCCCTCGAGGCCGGCGTTGATGGCGATCTGCTTCAGCGGCGCGGAGACGGCAACGCGAACGATGTTCGCGCCGACAGCCTGCTCGTCGGTGAGGCCAAGTGCCTCGATCTTCGGCTCAGCGGACTTCATCGCCTGGATGAGGGCCACGCCACCGCCGGGCACGATGCCCTCCTCGACGGCCGCCTTCGCGTTGCGAACGGCGTCTTCGATGCGGTGCTTGCGCTCCTTGAGCTCGACCTCAGTGGCCGCGCCGACCTTGATGACCGCAACGCCGCCGGCCAGCTTGGCCAACCGCTCCTGCAGCTTCTCGCGGTCGTAGTCCGAGTCCGACTTCTCGATCTCGGCACGGATCTGCGAGACCCGGCCGGCGATCTGCTCGGCATCGCCGGAGCCCTCGACGATCGTGGTCTCGTCCTTGGTGACGACGACCTTGCGCGCACGGCCGAGCAGTTCAAGCCCGGTCGTGTCGAGCTTGAGGCCGACCTCCTCGGAGATGACCTGCGCGCCGGTCAGGATCGCGATGTCCTGAAGCATGGCCTTGCGACGGTCGCCGAAGCCCGGGGCCTTGATGGCCACGGAGCGGACGGTGCCACGGATCTTGTTGACCACCAGCGTGGACAGGGCCTCGCCCTCGACGTCCTCGGCGATTATGACCAGCGGCTTGCCCGACTGCATGACCTTCTCGAGCAGCGGGAGCAGGTCCTTGACGGACGAGATCTTGGAGTTGGCGATGAGGATGTAGGGATCCTCGAGCTCCGCCTCCATGCGCTCGGCGTCGGTCATGAAGTAGGCCGAGATGTAGCCCTTGTCGAAGCGCATGCCCTCGGTGAGCTCAAGCTCGAGGCCGAAGGTGTTGCTCTCCTCGACGGTGATGACGCCTTCCTTGCCGACCTTGTCCATGGCCTCGGCGATGAGCTCGCCGACCTCCATGTCACCGCCTGCCGAGATGGCTGCGGTAGATGCGATCTGCTCTGTGGTCTCGACGTCCTTGGCCATGTCAAGAAGCTGCTGGCAGACGACCTCGACCGCACGGTCGATGCCCTTCTTCAGAGCCATCGGGTTGGCGCCAGCCGCAACGTTACGTAG
>CAIVQM010000115.1 GCA_903908025.1 uncultured bacterium | reverse complement strand
GTGGGGGATTTGCTCGTTTCGGGGGTGGCTGACATCCAAACTGACATCCATTCACAAGGGCAGCGTCCCCGCGAGCGGCAGTGCGTACGTCAGTTGGCCCCAGAACTTCCAGCGACGCTCGGTAGGCCGTCAGGGGCCGTCCTCAGGCCCGCCAGGCTCGCTGCTTCGTCCACCCCGCGCTGATCGGCCCCGAGGCTGCATCGACGACCCATCTCTCATGCCACAGCACGCTCACCGTTTCGCGGGCAGTCTTCGTGAGTCTCGTCGGGGGGCGACACCTGAGGTGAGGGGGTGTTCAATGGGTATGGCGGTCAGCCGCCTTTGGGGGTAGGTCATGCGTCGATCGGTTGCCTTGCTCGCTCTGCTCACCACTCTCGGCCTGTTGGCGAGCGGGTGTTCAACGCCAGCGGACTCGGCGAGCACCACTCCGGTGTCGTATCTGTGGGTGGTGAACTCGGAGGGCGGCACCATCGCTGGCAGCGGTGACACCGGGCTGACGTTGACCCTGACGGGCGTACGCGACTACGTGACCCAGTTCGCCGACCGGCCGGTGCGACACGCGTACGTGCTGTCAACAATGGACTTCGAGAACCGGTGGGCTGACTGGTTCAGCCCGGTCACGCCGAACGCGGTGCTGTCCTTCACCGAACCCGCGTCACCGATGCCCGCATCGATCGTCCTCGAGGTCACCGACCCGGTCTACGACGAATCCGCACGCACCCTGTCCTTCACTGCGACCCGGCTGCACCGTGAACCGGACCCCCATCCCGATGCCGTCGAGAAGGTCTCCCTGCCCAATATCCCGACCCCCGCGACCTTCATCAGCGGAGCGCTCTTCATCGACGGCGCCGAAGACGGCGGCTCGTCCGAGCCTGCCGCGTCCGATCCCCCTGAGGCCAGTCCTGTGCCCACTGTCGAAGCCAGCGCTGACGCGGCTGACCCTTCTCTTGTCCCCGTAGCTCCTGACGGAAGCGAGAGCCCCGCACCGATGCTTGGCGCGGCGGCCCCTAGCTACCGCATCGGTGCCCGAGGGCCAGGTGGCGGCATCGTGTTCTACGACGCCGGATCCCAGCAGCCCTGGGGCCGCTACCTGGAAGCAGCGCCTGACGGCTGGAATGGCGGCGCTGGCGACTCGCAGTCGAGGTGGTGCTATCTGGATTGTCGGGCCCCGACGTCGACCGAGATTGGGACCGGGGCGGCGAACACCACCGCGATGATCGCCTCCTGCTCCTCGGGTGCGGCAACCATCGTCAGCTACTACCGCGGTGGTGGGCTGGCGGACTGGTTCCTGCCCTCGAAGGATGAACTCAACCAGCTGTACCTGCAAAGGACCGTGGTTGGCGGGTTTGCTGCTGACTGGTACTGGTCCTCGTCGCAGTTCGGTGCGTTCAACGCGTGGGACACGGACTTCCGCCATGGCGGCCGCCAGGGCAACGGCGGCAAGTTCGGCTCCGACCGCGTACGGCCAGTCAGGGCTTTTTAGCTATTCAACTGTTTATCTATTCATCACGTGTACTTGGTTGTTAAGTGGCTGGCCGGCCGGCGACTACCAGTTTCAGGGACCTGTCGGTTGAGTGACCGGACTGCCTGTCCCGTGTTTGGTGCTCCCGTCCTCACGAGAGCGAGCCAGTCTCACCGGCGCTGGGAGTGATTCTCACGTCACGAAACGATCGGCACCGGCAACGACTGCTCAGCTGCATCCGTGCTGCTGATGTCAGGCGTTCCCATGCCGATCGTCAGCGACATCCTCGGGCACTCGTCCATCGCCATCGGATACGGCTCGCTCTGAGGCCATGGTTGACAACCATTTCGGCAACCATTCGGAGACCTACGGCAACTCACTGGAGCTCCGTTGGGTAGCCCCGTCGGGTGACGTCCCTGCGGGTGGTGTGGTTTCGGGCTTGAGCGTGGCGGTGTCCGCGACGTAGTGGGCCATCGTGCAAGGGTCAGTGATGTTCGGACTAGGAACTCACGAGAGGACACCTTGCACGATGGCTATGGAGCATTCTTCACTGTTGGAACTGCTGGAAGCACTCAAGGCCGCCGGAGTCGATGATCGGATCCGGCTGGCGGCGCAGGCGATGTATCAGGCGTTGATCGATGCGGAGGCCGAGGGCGTGATCGGCGCCGGCCTGTGGGAGAGGACTGAGGGTCGTACGGCGGTCCGGAACGGGTCGCGGGCCCGCTTGCTGTCGACGACGGCGGGTGATCTGGAGTTGCGGATCCCGAAGCTGCGAAGCGGGTCGTTCTTCCCGAGCCTGCTGGAGCGCCGGCGGCGGATCGACCAGGCGCTGTTCGCGGTCATCATGGAGGCCTACCTCCACGGGGTTAGCACCAGGAAGGTCGACGACCTGGTGAAGGCCCTGGGCGCGGACACCGGGATCTCCAAGTCGGAGGTTTCCAGGATCTGCAAGGACCTGGACCAGGAGGTCGCCGCGTTCCGGGACCGGTCGCTGGGGGAGGTGACGTACCCGTACGTGTTCCTGGACGCGACCTATTGCAAGGCCCGGGTCAACCATCGGGTCGTCTCGCAGGCGATCGTCGTGGCGATCGGGGTGACCGCTGACGGGCGCCGTGAGGTGCTGGGGATGGATGTCGGGGACAGTGAGGACGGGGCGTTCTGGACCGCGTTCCTGCGCGGCCTGAAGGCCCGCAAGCTCTGCGGCGTGCAGCTGGTCATCTCCGACGCCCACTCCGGGCTGAAGCAGGCAATCGCAGCGGTTCTGCTCGGCTCCGCGTGGCAAAGGTGCCGGGTCCATTTCATGCGCAACGTCCTGGCGGTCGTGCCGAAGGGGAACGCGGAGATGGTCGCCGCGGCGATCCGGACGATCTTCGCCCAGCCCGATGCGGAGCACGTGGAGGAGCAGTTCGACGTGATCGCCGGGATGCTCGGCCGGCAGCTGCCGAAGGTCGAGGCGATGCTCCGCGATGCGAAGGACGACCTGCTGGCGTTCGCGTCGTTCCCGCAGGTCCACTGGCGCCAGATCTGGTCGACCAACCCCCTCGAGCGGGTCAACAAGGAGATCAAGAGGCGTACCGACGTCGTCGGGGTGTTCCCCAACCCCGAGGCCCTGCTACGCCTGGCCGGAGCGGTCCTGGTCGAGCAACACGACGAATGGGCCGCCGCCGACCGCCGCTACTTCTCCGAGCGATCCATGACCCTGTTGACGACCGCATCGGCCGAGACGGAGGGGCAGGTGAACACACCAGAACTCATGTCGGCATGATCAGAGAACTGACCTGAGCGCGAAGAACGAAAACCCACCACGCCAGGGGACGTCACCCCCCGTCGTGAGCAGATGGCCCTTGTAACCAACGCTGACTCACTCCAGAGGGGGTCTGGGGGTCAAGGGGTCGCAGGTTCAAATCCTGTCAGCCCGACTGCAAGTCCCTCACAACCTCTCGCCAGGTTGTGGGGGATTTGCTCGTTCCGGGGGGTGTTGTAGGAAGTCTTGTAGGCAGTTGCCTCCCGCTAGCGCATCGAGGTTTGACCCCACCCTGGGAAAGACACCGGCATGACCGTCGACACAGCCACCCTTGAACGTCAGGCCCGCTGCTTCGTCCACCCCATGCTGATCAGCCCTGAGGTCGACGCCGACCGGCGAGAGCGAGCCTGGGCTCGGATCGCGCAACTAGCGGCGTAGGCCAACGCCAGCCCTGATGGTCCGAGCGGGAGTGCCGCCAACGGACGTGCTAGCCGTACGGCAGTCAGACCCCACCGGACCTGCCATGCTCATCGTCTCGGGTCGCGCTGCGACCCACAGCACCGGAGGCACCATGCCGCAGGATCAGATCGATGCGCTCATCGCCCGACTCGCCAGCGACCCCGCGTTCGCTGCCTCACTGACGGCAGCGACGACGCCGGAGGACGCCCAGCGGATCGCGGCGGAGCACGGCTTCGACGTCAGCCCCAGTGAACTCGCTTCCGCAACGTCGGACGGCGAACTTTCAGACGCTGACCTGGCAGAGGTCGCCGGGGGTGACAGCGGCAACATTGCGGTCTGAGCGGAAAACTTGCCGCCAACTCGGTGACTGATCCCGACCTACGCATCGTTGTGTGATTCCGTTCGTGCGTCCTGAGTTGTTCACGCGGGCGATCAGCGTGCGAGAACGACAGACCGGCCATCACGAACCCGCCATGATTATGAGCAAGGCGAGCCCCGCGCCCCACGACACCGGAGGCACCATGTCTCAGGATCAGATCGATGCACTCGTCGCTCGGCTCGCCAGTGACGCCGCATTCGCGTCAGCATTCGACGCAGCGACGACGCCGGAGGACGCCCATCGGATCGCAGCGGATTGCGGCTTCGACGTCAGCCCCAGTGAACTCGCTTCCGCAGCATCGAACCGCACCCTGTCAGACGCTGACCTCGCGGCCGTATCCGGCGGCACACCGGGCGGCGGCGGAGTCGATGGATTGTCCAGCGGTCTAGCGAGCTGGCTCGACTGAGTATCAGCACTCGACGCCGCCACGATCGAGCGTCAGGCCCGCTGTCTAGTCCACCCGAGCTGATCAACCCTGAGGCCCACGTTGCACGGCGAGAGCGTGCCTGGGCGCGGATCGCGCAGTTGGCGGCGCAATGGGCAACGCCCGACCGGATGACCTGAGCGAAAGTGTCTGCCGGCGGACGTACGAGCAGTGCGGCAGTCAGACCCCACCGGACCTGCCATGCTCATCGTCTCGGGTCGCGCTGCGGCCCATGACGCCGGAGGCATCATGTCCCAGGACCAGCTCGACGCCCTCATCGCCCGACTCGCCAGCGACGCCGCCTTCGTCTCAGCACTCGACGCAGCCGCGACGCCGGAGGACGCCCAGCGGATCGCGGCCGAGCACGGCTTCGATGTCACCCCGAGTGAGCTCGCCGATGCATCTTCGGTCGGCGACCTGTCAGACGCGGACCTCGCGGCCGTATCAGGCGGGATCCCTCTCCCCCGGATACCTCCTCCTGAACCACCACTCTTCTGAAGCAGATTCCGACTCAGGGGGAACGATGAATCGAACTTCGATCGACGCACTCATCGCCCGGCTCGCCAACGACCCGGCGTTCGCGGCGGCTCTCGGCGCAGCGCCCACCGCTCAGGCCGCCCAGCGGATCGCGGCCGAGCACGGCTTCGACGTCACCCCCGAGCAGCTCGCTGCCGCAACGACGAACCGCGACCTGCCAGACGCCGACCTCGCGGCCGTATCCGGCGGCGGACCGAGCGGCATACCCGGGGGACTCCTCGATTAGCTTGCCCGTGGTCCGGATAATCGGCTGAGTCTCAGGGGACTGCCCCCGCTTTAGCTGCCTTGCGGGGTTGTGGGGATTTGCTCGTTGTGGGATCTGGGTCGTGCGTCCGCGGGTAATCGCCCTTCCCCGTCAGTAGGCTGATCGTGTTGCCGAAGCACGGACCGAGGGGGTCCCATGACGGGTGAAGCTCGCCCCGTTGCTCGGACGCGGACCGTGCTGCTGGCCCTGTTGTTACTCGTGGTCCTGGGCTACGCGGCGATAGCGCTGCTATACACCTCGGGCGGCGGACTGACGGTGGCGTCGGGCGAGGAGCCGACCGGCGATGTGCGGGTGCGCGTCGAGGTGGTCTCTGTTCAGCCGGGCACCTACTCCTCCTTGCTCCGCTTCCGGGTGACCGAGGTTTCTGACGACCTGCTCAACGCCGACGAGCGCATTGCGGTGCCGCTGCGCATCTCCGTGACGGCGAGTGACGGAACCGAAGACATCGTCTTCCCTGCGGGCACAGCACTCGGTCGCACCGAGGTGGTGGTCGGCATCTCAGGCGAGCAGTCCAGTTACCCGTTCGACAAGCATGAGGCCGCCGTGCTCATCGACGCCTATATCGTCCCCGACGATCTCGCATCTGGCGCACAGACGCCCGAGCGGCTGAGTCTGACCGCGTTCGTCGTCGGGGGGATGTCTGGCTGGGACACCACTGCAACGGTCCGTCCGGCGGACGCAGGGGCGGTGCTCGTCGGACTTGAGTTCGTGCGCTCGTTCTCGACGATGTTCTTCGCGATCCTGCTGGTAGTGATGGCGTTCATCATCGCCGCCTACTCGATCACGGTGGGCACGGCAACCTTCACCGGTCGTCAGCCCGTCGACTCGAGCATCGTCGGGTGGGGTGCTGCACTGCTGTTCGCCCTCCTCGCCCTGCGCTTCTACCTGCCCGGTGATCCACCGATCGGCTCAGGGATTGACGTGTTCGCGTATATGTGGGCGACCCTCGGGGCGTTCATCGGCCTGTCGATGACCGTGACGATGTGGCTGCGTCGGGAGTGGGATCCGCCGAGCGGATAGCGCCCCGCGGGCTGCCGTGTCATCGGCAGTCACTCGACCCTGGGACGTCGCGCCAAGGCTCGACTACTTCGCCAACCCTGTCCAACGCTCACTGTCTCGAGTTCCGGGTGGCGCCAGCGAGACTGTTAGCCACTCCATTGACGGACGCCGGGGACGAGGGGGGCAGAGTGTGGGCATGAGATCACCCGTGCTCGCTCGTCTCGTGACCTTCGGTCTCCTCGTCGCCCTGGTGGCCGGGGCTCCCGGCGCGGCGGCGAGCGCCCCGGCGGACGCCGTTCCCGACGGCATGGCGGTCGGCGCCGAGACGTCTGATCGCGCTGTCGTCGTCATCGAGGGCGGCGGCGGCCCGCACGCGTTCACGACTCCATGGGCGGCCTGCGATGGAGGTCGGCCTCAGTACGTCCAGGCGCTGCTTGACGCTGGGCTACCCGTGTTCACGGCCCCGGGGTTCGGCAACACCTACGGCAGTACAGCGGGGGAGACGGGCTGCCCGCTCCAGCCGCCGACCGAGGTGCAGTGGAACACGTCGGGGTACCCGACCCAGGCGGGCGAGGCCGTGCTCGGGCTGTTGGGCTACTTGAACGCGACCTATGGCTACCGCACGTTCGACCTCGTGGGGTACAGCTATGGCGGTCTGGTCGCGCGTGCGACGGTGGCAGCCCTCAAGCAGCAGCCGCCGCCGGGGACGATGGCGCCGGGGTTCTCGTACGCTCAGGCAGCCGTGAGTGCCGGCATCTCGATTCCCTCGCT
>CAIVQM010000114.1 GCA_903908025.1 uncultured bacterium | reverse complement strand
GGCCGGATAGCGACCGAGCGTGTAACGCGCGGCATCAACGCCCACCTCGTCGACAAGATCATCGAGCGTGACGATCGTGCCCGCCCGCTTGGACAGCTTGACCTCTTCGCCACCACGCGTGATCTTCACGAGCTGGCCGATGAGCACCTCGACGTTGTCGTCCATGTCGTCGCCCGCGCATGCAGCAACGGCCCGCAGCCGATTGACGTAACCGTGATGGTCTGCGCCGAGCAGGTAGATGTTGAGGTCGAAGCCACGCGCGCGCTTGTCGACGTAGTAGGCGGTGTCGGAAGCGAAGTAGGTGAACTCGCCGTCGGCCTTGATCAGTACCCGGTCCTTGTCGTCGCCGAAGTCGGTGGTGCGCAGCCAGACGGCACCGTCGAGCTCGTAGACGTGGCCCTGCTCCATCAGCTTCGCCAGGCCGCGCGCGACGGCACCGGACTCGTGGAGTGCGCGCTCGGATGCCCACACGTCGAAGTGCGTGCGGAACAGCGCGAGCACCTGCTGCTGCTGCTTGAGCTGCAGCGCGTACGCCGCCTCGCGGAAGGCGATCAGCTGCTCCGGCTCGGGCAGGCTCGTGATGTCGGGCTTGGCGATGACGATGGCTGCTGCGAGGTCGAGGATGTAGCCGCCGTGATAGCCGTCCGTCGGTACCGGCCGGCCGTTCGCGGCAGCCATGACGGACGCCCCGAACTTGTCCATCTGCACGCCGCGGTCGTTGACGTAGAACTCCGTCGACACCGTGGCGCCGGCAGCGGCGAGGACCCGCGCGATCGCGTCGCCGACCGCGGCCCAGCGGGTGTGCCCGAGGTGCAGCGGTCCGGTCGGATTGGCGGAGATGAACTCGACGTTGACGACCCGGCCCGCGAGCGCGGTGCCGTGGCCCCACTTCTCCCCCGCCGTCACGACCGTGCGGGCCAACTCGCCCTGGGTGGCGCTGTCGAACTTCACGTTGACGAAGCCCGGGCCGGCCACCTCGGCACTCGCGATGCCGTCGACCTCGACGAGCCGCTCTGCCAGCAGGGTCGCGATCTCGCGCGGCGGGAGGCCGGCCTGCTTGGCCAGGGCCAGCGCGATGCTCGTGGCGTAGTCGCCGTGCTCACGCGACTTCGGGCGCTCGACCTTGACCTCCGGGACGACATCAACCGTCAGACGACCCTCCGCGACGAGCGCGGAGATGAGGTCGGTCAGGGCGGCGGAGAGTTCGTCTGCAGTCACGGCGTGAGCCTATCCGCGCCGTCGGGACGGCCCGGACACCCGAAGGGCCCCGCCGATTGGCGGGGCCCTTCAGCTTCGTCCGGACTCAGGTCCCCCGACATGTGATCCGGACAGGGTTGGTGTTCCCGCCGCGGGGCCTGCCCAAACCCGTCGTCCACAGGCCCGATCCGTAAGGCACAATGTGGACATGGCTGAGGACGAGATCGAGCGACTCCTGCGGGAGATCGACGCCACCACCGCGAAGCCGATCGCCCAGCCGCCGGCACCGAAGGCGTCCGCCGAGGTCGCCAGGAGCGATGATTCATCGTCAGGCGGCCGGCTCGTCTTCGCCGGCATCGCAGCAGCCGCACTCGGCTTCGGCGCCTTCCTCTTCGGCATCTTCACCCCGTGGACCGATGCCCTCGACATGGGCGTGGCGGGAGCGGGCGCCGCGTTCATAACCGCGCTGGTGGCCGGCCCGCCCCGCTGGTTCTCTAACTGACCTCGGCGGCGGCATCGGCCTGACGCTGGTCGTCGGCCTCGATTATCGCGCCCCACAGCAGCGCCACGAAGCACAGGTACAGCCACAGCAGGATGACCACCGCCGTACCGAAGAGCAGCACCGCCGCGCTGAGGCTGGCGGAGTATCGGGCATAGATCCCGACACCGATCGTGACCGCGGTGATGCCGAGGGTTCCGGCGATCGCACCGCGTGATGTCCACGCCACCCGACGCGGCTGGTTCGGCGCATGGTGGAGGACCCAGCGAACCACGAGGTAGAGCAGCACGATGGCGATCGTCCAGTCGACGAACCAGTTGCCGCTGGTCAGCGCGAAGTCCGTCACCCCGAACCACTCCAGGACGCGCGGCAGCAACGTCAAAGCGATGACGACCGCGACTGCGGCCACGATCGCGACCAGGGTGATCACCGCCGAGACCCCACGCTCGATCAATCCGCTTCGCGTCTCCGCGACGCCGAAGATCGTGTTCATCTCCATCCGCAGGCCGAAGACCACTTTCGACGAGGCGTAGATCGCGATCAGCGCGCTGACGACGGTGGTGATCGTGAAGGCACTCGCGGAGGCGTGCTCGATCGTCCCCATCAGTGCGTCGATCATCGGCTGGAGGTTCCCGAGCGACTCGGGCGCGTTGCTCGCCAAGCGCTCGAGGGCGGCCTTGACGTCGGCCGGATCCAGGAACAGTCCCGCGAGTGTTCCGAAGGCGAGAGCCGCCGGTGCGATGGACAGGGCGACGAAGTAGGCCAGGCCGCCAGCGGCCAGCGATGCGCGCGTGCGCTGATAGTCCAGGGACAGTCGCCTGCCCCAGTCGATGATCTCCTGCACCCGCGCTCGCACGTCGCCATCCTTGCCGACGGATCCGCGTCAGCACCCATCCGGCTCGCTGATAGCCTGTTGCGGCCCGAGCCCCCGTAGCTCAGGGGATAGAGCG